>JAHBUR010000005.1 GCA_019637975.1 Bacteroidota bacterium
GATTCTCCGAATCGCCCCTTGCGCAAGTTCAGCCCCAACGGGGCGGGATATTATAGCCGGGGACGAAGTCCCCGGACAACATCATAAGAGATGCATTCACACAACCCTGAAGGGGTTGGATATCATCAGCAAGTATCTCCACCCCTTCAGGGTGATGAGATCGTTCTTCTGTTTTACTGTCTTGGGACTGCGTCCCAAGCTGTTGTATCTGACCCCCGCCAAACCGCCAAAAAAAGATCGGCGGTCAGGAAGGTAAGGCACGGCGGGCAAGCCGTTGGGGTCGGAAAAGGCAGCGGGTTTTGGATGACCGGCCTGTTGCGGGACGGAGTCCCGTGCTACAGCTTGTAGCGCGATTCTCCGAATCGCCCCTTGCGCAGGTTGCCTCCGGGTTAGCGCGTCTCTCACGTGTTTGCACCTCTTTGGCTGCGCTAACTCCGGCCGCAAGAACAAGTTCAAACACATTCCCATGTGTGTACTGCGCAATGCAGATAAGGCGGAGGGTCACGCTTCACGGCTGTTGTTGATTCTCATTGATAAACTCACTATTCTGAACTGTGACTCTGTCACCGAGTCTCCCGCATACCTTTTCCTAACGTTGTCCCGCTGTCCTGTTCATTATTTCCCAGTGAGGTTCCAAGATGAAAACATTCATGCAAGGAATTACCTTGCCAATTTTGTTCTTTGCTGCTTGCTCGCACGCGCAGCATGCGGACTGGACCTTGACGTTCAGAAACGGAAACGTATCATCCGTTGAGCACACACATGTGATATTGCATTCCTTTGATCATAACATATTGTACTATGCTACAGGTGGATTTGTAGGATCGGTTCATCGTGATTCTATCACCGTTCTTTCCCGAACGCAAGGCACCGAGGGCCTTATACGAAATATTATCGTTGGCGCGTTAGGGTTCGGTGGTGCCGGATATATGATCGGACAAGTGATAAGCAAGGATGATGAGGGGATGAGTTACTCTTCTTCATCGGAGAATGAGTCGGAATTGAAAACTATTCTGCCGATCGCCGGTGTTGCAATCGGCGCCGGGATCGGGGCCGCACTGTCTCCGAAGAGGGAGGAACTTTCGTACAATCTGGACAAGATGAATGCACTGCAAAAAACCGCAGTGCTCAATTCACTCATTGCAGGGCAAGCCGTAACTCTGTCGCCGGATCAGGTGAACGGCCCGCAATCCTCGTCCGTTGACGTACTGTACCTGAGAAACGGAAGCGTCATCAGGGGAAGTGTTACTGAAATGATCCCCGACAGCACCGTGAAGATTCGCACTGCGGACAGCAGCCTGTTTGTCTTCCGCATGGCCGAAGTCGAAAAGCTTGTCAAGGACGAACGGACAGTGCAGCAGGAACCGGCAGGCGCACAACAATCTGCGACGATGCCGGACGCAACGCGGGCACCAAGGCTATTCCCGGGAGAAAATGCGCGGCCCCTGAGCTTTTCAATTCTTGCCGGAGTGGGATTTCCGGTCAGCAACTACAAGAGCGGGGCGGAAATCGGGTTTGGAGGGAGAGCCGAACTGAACTATCAGATTACACCGATGTTTGGATGGGCCAGCACCGCAACGGTAATGTTCAACAATCCCAAGAATATTCCACCGGGCTATGATGTCAGCACGTACTCCACGGTGTTCGTACTTACAGGACTCCGGTTGGGGGAAACCGCTTCGAATGGTAGCCGGCCATACCTCCTGGCGCAAGCGGGGTTACTATTCGGGAGCACTCCATCCGTGTCGGCGACATTCAACGGGATAACAGCGACCCAATCTTCTGCCAGCGGAACCGCGTTCGGTTACGGAATTGCCGGAGGCCTGATCGTCAACGACCGCTTCCATCTTTGTGTCAGCTATCTCAAAGGAACGCCGGAAGTAACAATCACAGCCTCAGGGGGTGGGTATAGCTACTCCGCTAAAGGCGAACTGCCCTTTTCCATTATCTTCGCAGGTCTTGGCGTGAGCTTCTGAGGCCGAACTGTGCCGGTCTCGCATGTTAATTGTGTCCGTCACGGTACATGGTGATTCCGGGAAACCCCCGCCTAATTAATAGCGGGGCAGGCGTGAGGGCCGAGCTAAGCTCATGTGGCGCTGCTTTCGACAGGCTCAAGCAGCGGCTCTGGCGGTGATGATCAATTGTCGGGGTGATGAGATCGTTCTTGTGTTTTTCTGTCTTGGGACTTCGTCCCAAGCTGTAGTATCTGACCCCCGCCAAACCGCCAAAAAAAGATCGGCGGTCAGGAAGGTAAGGCACGGCGGGCAAGCCGTTGGGGTCGGGGCGGATGGCCCCGTGGCTTTGCAATGCCTGATGCGGGACGGAGTCCCGAGCTACAGCTTGTAGCGCGATTCTCCGAATCGCCCGTTGCGCAAATTCAGCCCCAACGGGGCGGGATATTATAGCCGGGGACGAAGTCCCCGGACAACATCATAAGAGAAGCATTCCCACAACCCTGAAGGGGTTGGATATCATCAGCGGTATCTCACCCTTTCAGGGTGATGATGTCGTTCTTCTGTTTTTCTGTCTTGGGACTTCGTCCCAAGCTGTTGTATCTGACCCCCGCCAAACCGCAAAAAAAGATCGGCGGTCAGGAAGGTAAGGCACGGCGGGCAAGCCGTTGGGGTCGGGTAAGGCAGCGGGTTTTGGTTGACCGGCCTGTTGCGGGACGGAGTCCCGAGTTACGGCGTGTTGCACGGCGCCCGGGGTAAAGAACTCAAGAGTTCTTGCAATACGAGGGGACACGCCGGAGGCGTGTCCCTACCAACCCATTTTTTGTAGGGACACGGCTCCCCGCCTGCCATAGCGGTTCATCGAAGGCGGGCAGGCGCCGTGTCCAATGGTTTTCTTGGTCGTCGTGAACCATTTCATGACGACAAACTGGGCAACGCGTGGATGTCCGAAAAGGCGCTGTGCGTGTCACGGAATGGTCCGTGACACCCGAGTTACTTTACCGATGCAACCATCATACGCTCTGCGTCTTCGATCGGAAAGATATTGCTGTGAGATTTCTGATCAACGGACTTACCGGGCAGTTTAGAGAAAAAAATGCAGCCCGCAGTTGAGGGGCGAGCAATGCGTTTAAAGTCACGGAACTGTATTTGCAAAGACATCACCTGCTGCAATTGGTCAGTAAAGGAAACTTGGGGCTTTGGACACTCGGCTGTCGAGCTGGCGATTCTGATCCTCGCAGCAAGTGGCTATTTAAAACGAAAATCAATTCTGGGCTCCAATCTCGTCCAAAAGCTCTCTGGGTAGATACTTCTCCCACCCGCCATCAACAAGAAAGGCCTCCTCAATTGGAATTACTGTCATGCGGCCTTTATAAATACCGTTGTCATCTTCCACCAACATGCCAGAGCTAATGTTGAGGAGGAGGTCTTTAGTGGTAGTGTTTGCTAGGATTGTGATGTTTGGTATTCCCGGCGAAGTAATCCTGCTTAGCTTCTTCCAGGCGTATGGTATCATGATTCTGGGTAGTAGCGGCTTCACCAAGGTATCGCACTTCCTTTTTTGATTGATGCTAATCCCGTACATCGCAAACTCGCCAAGCTTGTTTGGGCTTGCCTGTTCGTCAATATGGGATTGAAACAGTGCTCTGATCATGTCTATCCCACCGATTGAACTTAAGTTTGGGTCGTTGCTGGATGAGCCATTCCCCTGATCAAACCAGTCAGGTAGTCTGTTGTGCAGTGTGTAATCGTTTATGACATCCAATACCGGTAGTAGCTCATCCAGATAAGGTACGGTTTCCTGTCCCTCTGCTTCACGTTTTCTCATCATGTCAATGAACGTCATTACTTTGTTGAGAGCTTTCCCGTCTCTGCCTAATGCATCGATATCAAGAAATCCGATTGAGCCAACCTTCCCACCAGGCTGAACTGCACAGATTCCGAGTCCTATCAACTTCGTATCGATCTGTTTTCCCAGATATATCTGACTGACCTTGTTATTACGGTCGACCGACGATACGGCGTGTTCAATATCGGCATAGGAGGATAACGTATAGAATCGTTCGGCTCCGTAGCGTTTCGTTCCTGCCACCGCAAGCGGAAACTCCGCCAACTGCTCGGGGGGAACTTCAAGGTGGATGTGAAACTGTGAGTAATATCGGTCGCCTTGATTGTCTCCAAAGTCAAATATGTTTTTATCAAGGTAGGGGAGGATTTTCTCTGGGTTTTCATGATACGACCTTTGAGTTCCAACCCCGCTCCAAACAAGCGGGAGGGCATATTCCTTGCCCTGTAAGGTGATACGCTCGTTTGACCTGCTCCTGAACACAAACTGTCTTCGTATTGATCGAGGACTATTCAGAATGATGTCTGCTATCTGCTTTGAATCAATTCGGCGAGTCAATTTGTCCTCAGTCGTTGAATACTCTTGAAGGTACTACAAGAAATCAGAACGGTGACATCCCAAGCTGTGGAAGGGCAGGAATATTTTTGACCTTTACAAGAGTAGTGAATGCTTATGATATTTGCAAGACAGTAGCCCAATATGTTAACGCCCAATTGTTAACGCCCAATAGAAAGAGGTTCTTGCAAATCTCCTTCCGTTTTCCTATCCTTTAACCAGGGAACTTATCTGCTGCATATCATCCGGCGCTGACAGGGGCTCCGGTCTGATATTAACTTCTATGGCTTACCACCTCGAAGACAGGGCGAGGTGCCGTACGCTGTGGCGTACTTTATTCTGTTGGCAGCCCCGGCTGCCTGTTGGTCTGGCACAAATGACTGTTCAGGGGAATGAAACGACCTAAACACAACTGCCTATTCCAAGTATCCTGTCTTCAGAGCAGCAACTGACGATGTCACCACTCCGCGTCTCCGAAGCCCAAACACGCTATTCCCTCATCGATCCGCAACTCCGCACTGCGGGCTGGAACCTTGCCGACCATACGCAGGTCCGCATTGAGATTCCCGTAGCAGGCTACGACGCCTCACCGGCACAGGGCTTCACCGACTACTGTCTGTATGCATCCAACGGCGACGTCCTCGCTGTCGTCGAAGCCAAGCGTACGAGCCGCGACCCGCGTGTGGGCAAGCAGCAAGTGCTCGACTACGTCACAGCGATTGGCACAACGCAATCCCACCGCCCCTTTGCATTCATGGCAAACGGCGAGGATGTGTTCTTCTGGGACACTGAAGCCGGAGCCGAGCGGCATGTTGCAGGATTCTTCCGGCGTGAAGACCTTGAACGACTTTTGTTTCTAAAGCAAAACCGCAAACCCATCAACACTATCACGATCAATGATACGATTGTGAATCGCTCGTATCAGATCGAAGCCATTCGCAGAATCTCGGAAGCCATCGAGAAGAAGAAAAAGCGCAAAGCTCTCCTCGTGATGGCAACCGGCACGGGCAAAACCCGGACGACCATGGCGCTAATCGATGTCTTTCTCCGTGCACATCAGGCGCAGCGTGTGTTGTTCCTTGCAGACCGTGACGCCCTTGTGGAGCAGGCGCTCACCGACGGGTTCAAAGTCCATTTGCCGCACGAGGCACGCGCACGCATCAGGACGTATGCAATTGACCGTACCAAACGTGTCTATGTCTCGACGCTGCAAACTCTTGAGATGTGCTACAGTAAATTCAGTCCTGCAGAGTTCGACCTCATCGTTGCGGACGAGTGCCACCGCTCGATCTACAACAAGGCAACGGATGTGCTCGCCTACTTCGATGCGATTCAGATCGGACTCACGGCAACACCGGCGGAGTTCGTTGACAGGGATACGTTCAAGTTTTTTGATTCTGACCCCGCCAAAGAAGGCGGGGCAGGCGGCCGCATCCCGACATTCAACTACCCGTTCTCCGATGCGGTGAAGGAGGGGTACCTCGTTGACTTCGACGTCTATTCGGCGCAGACGAAATTCCAGCGCAAAGGCATCAAGGGAGTTGACCTCAGCGAAGAGGACAAGGAGTCTCTGCGCAAGCGGGGCATCGACCCTGAGGATGTCAACTATGAGGGAACCGATCTTGAGAAGAAGGTCACCAACAAGGATACACTCTGCCGCCAGTGGGAAGAGTTCATGGATGTCTGTCTCAAGGATTCCTCCGGACAGCTTCCCGCCAAGAGCATCGTCTTTGCGATTACACACAAGCACGCCATGCGTCTTGCGGATGCGTTCAACGAGATGTATCCCGAGTACGACGGCAAGCTTGTGCAGGTGATCACCTCAAAGATGGAGCGTGCGCCGACGCTTCTCGATACCTTCAAGAAGCAGGACCTTCCCCGCATTGCCATCTCGGTGGATATGCTCGACACCGGCGTGGACTTTCCCGAAGTGGTGAACCTTGCGTTCATGAAGCCGATCAACTCGCAGATCAAGTTCTGGCAGATGATCGGGAGAGGAACACGCAGCCACGAAGCGTGCAAGCGACTGGATTGGCTCCCAAACCGTGAGAAGGACAAGTTTCTTATCGTGGACTTCTGGGAGAACTTCGAGCATTTCAACATGATGCCGAAGGACGGCGAAACCACTGGACAGATACCGGTGTTGGTGAGCATTTTCAATACGCGCCTCACCAAGCTTGAGGTGCTGTTCGCAAGCGACGAGTCATTGCGAGGAGCGCTGGCACAATCGGCCCCTTCGACAGGCTCAGGGGCCTCCCTTTCAGCAGGCTCGGGGACCGGCCGCTCGCCACGATTAGCGGCCGCGGAGGCCCAGAGTAATCGCACGAGTCCGACGCCTGAGCTTGTCGAAGGCGTCGATGCAGCTGACACCCGTCGCATCATCACCGACCTCCGTGCACTCATTGCCCGCATCCCACAAGAATCCTACTCGGTGAAGTTAGCAATGAAGGAAGTCCGCGAGGCGTGGCAGGACGACTTCTGGCGATACATCACCGCTGCAAAGATCGAGTTCCTCCGGATGAAAGTTGCGCCGCTTCTCCGGTTTGTGCCGCATGTAAAGCCAGCGAAAGAGTTCTTTGTGAGCAAGATGGAGCGCTGTGGATTGGCCCTGTTGCATGGAAGAACATCAAGACAGACATGGAATCGATCAGAGAAGATGTATGTTTAGTAAAGTTTGCTACCTTTCATGTCATGATTTATGGAAATCGTTCACTTTACCTTTGATGGAGTGTGATTAGATAGTGAAAAAGAAAAAGAAGCCAATTATCGAACAGCTATTCAGCCCAAATGCTGATGTTGTTCTCTTCAAAGGTGATGCAAGGGATCTTCTGAAGAGTGTGCCTAACGATTCAATACAACTGATCGTGACTTCGCCTCCATACAATGTGGGCAAAGAGTACGAACAGGTAAAGAATATCAAAGAGTATCTAGAGGAACAGAGGGAGGTCATAGAGTTATGTGTGGATCGATTGAAGCCAACTGGGAGTCTGTGCTGGCAGGTAGGAAACTATGTTTCGACTAATTCCGAAATCATCCCGCTGGACGTACTGCTATATCAGGTATTCAAGGACAATGGTCTTCTATTGCGTAATAGAATTGTTTGGCACTTTGAACATGGTTTGCACAGCCAAAGAAGGTTTAGCGGGAGGTATGAAACGATATTGTGGTTTACGAAAGACACCAACGATTACTATTTCGACCTAGACTCTGTAAGGGTTCCCCAAAAGTATCCAGGAAAACGGTCGTTCAGGGGACCCAATGCGGGCAAGTACTCAGGTCATCCAGACGGAAAGAACCCAACCGACTTTTGGGCTCATGAATTCACATCGACGATATGGGATATTCCAAACGTTAAAGCCAATCATGTAGAAAAGACTGACCATCCTTGCCAGTTTCCAATTGGAATGATTCAACGTCTGATAAGAGCCTTCACTAAGAAAGGTGATTGGGTATTAGATCCGTTTATGGGCTCTGGAACGACATCTTGTGCAGCCATTCTTGAAAAGAGAAGACCAATCGGTGCGGAGATACTCCCAAGGTATCACCGAATCGCTTTGAAGAGGACACGAGATGCGTGGAACGGTACTTTGAAATTTAGGCCATATGATAAGCCAATCTATCAACCAAAACCTGGAAGCAAACTAACTTTGAGGGAACCCGAGCTTGAGAATTAGGCAAACCCATAGCCATATGAACGGCAAAGGGATTTTGGAGTCCAAAGGAGTCTTGCTGAATGAAATCGTCGAGGTACTCTCAGACCATACTCTGCGATTTGAAAGCGGCAGGTCGTCAGCAATAAAGCAAGCTACATCAAGAAAACTGAACAAGTGTGGATGGGCCGATACTATTAGAATAGGTACGTCAAATCTTAGCATCAATTTCATGAAAGATCGAGTGGGGCTTTGCCTCCAATTGGGCAATGTCGCCCGAACTTATGCAGATATTCTGAAAATGCAGTATCTCTACGAGAAAAAAGTCATCGATGTTGGGATTATCGCTGTCCCGGTTTATGAAGCGTCTAAGCAACTGGGTGCGAACTACGCAGAATACGGCCGCCTTACGAAAGAGTTGAAGCTCTTTCAAGCATTCGTCACTGGCCCTATAGTTGTTTTCGGTCTAGCTTCATAGGCAACCTTCTATTCATTCTTGATGAAAAAGGAATGACCAAAATGAATAAGACGCAGAGAATCGAATATCTGAGAACACTTGTTCGTGCGCAAACAGCTAGCGAAGAAAGGAGAACTTTCCGGATTACTTTTCGAAGAGAGAATCTCGACAGAGTAGTTATTCGTGTTGACAGCAATTTCTTGCGCTATCGACTTCAGAATGGAAGGACGCACAGGAGGCAAATTCTATATCTCAAGAACCATCCCGATGCGCCAAGCAACTTGTTTAGCGACCCAGAGTCTGAGGCCGCTCAGCGCGCACAAGAACTGATCCTTCTTGATATGGTGAATGAAAAGAATCTATACAAGAACTTGATTGACGAAAAGCAAAAGGAACCTGCCATAATCACATTTGACGGCTACGTACTCAATGGCAATCGCAGACTGGCAGCGCTTCGACGTGCAAATGTCCAATACATGGATTGTGTCGTTTTGCCCGAAGATGCGCTCCCAAATGATTTGTATGAAGTTGAACTTGACCTGCAAATGGCTGAAAAGACCGAATTGGAGTATGACTGGGTTGATGAACTCTTGCACATTAGATATGGCCTTGAAACGCTGGGTGAAAGTGATATTACGATTCGTAAAACTATGAGGCTGGAAAAACCTGAGTTCGATTCTCTGTACTACAAATTACTTCTCGTTGATCAGTACTTGGGTTGGACCAAACGGTCTGGGCAATATGATCTGGTTGAATATGATGAGGAAGCATTCAAACAACTGGCAAAACTCCTACCAAAGATATCAGACGACGCGAAGAGGGAGTTCTTCAAACGGAGCGTTTTTGCTCTTATCCTCACTCCACCAGAAGAAGAGCGATTGTACAAACACATCCGACGGCTCTACAGCAATCTTGATAATGTCTACACAAAATTCTGTGAGTCGGCCAAGCAGAAAACGTTTCGGGAAGACGATACCATGAAACGGACCGTTGATGAGGACGACCCACTTGCACTAGTGGCATCCGTTGAAGGCTCAGAAGGAGGCGCATCCTCTTCACAATTCTTTGAGACCTCAGATAGTGCAAAGGAAGATGTAACCGACCTGATGAACGTCATTGATGATGTTGTTGCTCAAGAAACCGAAGAACGGGATAGAAATGCAGCATATGAGGCAGTTTCGGAGGCACAGAGATTACTTCAAGGGCTAACGATTGACTCTTTAACGACTGACCAAGCAGCGATTAAGAGCAAACTCACCGAAATAATCAGAAAATCTAAGGAGTTACTTTCGTCCATTGAAAAGACGAAAACAGAATAGACTTATTGAGGATATTCAACGTGCCTTTGCAGATTTCTTTTGATAGCTCAAGCGCTTTGGTTCTGATTGAGAACGTGGAACTCCCTTTGACGGCTTGGGATCAGATATACTTTCTGTGCCTTCCATTATCTGAAAACATCCCCGCCAAATCCAGTGGCCGCTTATCAATTCCATGGTTCAAGTTTCAGTCGGTGCTGCAGTCTCTTGCCCGTATTGTAGCAACAGAGAAGATTGCAGTTTTCTACGATGCTTATTCCAAAGAACTGATCAGACAGCAGGCATCCGATCTCAAAGAGCTTCAGATTGCTTTGAAAGATAAAATCCCACCGGATAGCAAATTTGACCAAACCATCTTCGGCAGCGTACTTAAACGAAAGCTAACCAAGGAGCAGTCAAGAGATGGGGGAAACTTCTTGGACTTAGACATGGTGCAAATTTCTCAGTTCCTGGGGCGGGAAAAACAAGTACCCTGTTGGCGATCCACGCAATACTAAGGAGCAAAAAGGTAGTCACAAATCTTCTTGTAGTTGCTCCAAGGAATGCATTCATCTCCTGGGAAGACGAGCTATCCCTTTGCTTTGAGGGTGATCTCATGAAAGCAACGAGGTTGACAGGAGGGCGAGAAAGAATATCCGACCTTCTCAGAGATAATCCATCGATTTCTCTGATTACCTATCATCAGCTACCAACAGTGATTAACGAGTTGCTTGTCTTCTTGCAGAGAAACAAAGTTCATCTAGTCCTTGACGAATCTCATCGGATTAAGAGCGGTCCGCCTGGTGTTCATTTCTCTGCTGTTATCAGGATGGCGACCTTGGGCATACGCAGAGATATTCTGTCGGGTACTCCCATGCCTCAATCCTACAACGATTTGGTCCCCCAGTTTGATTTCCTATGGCCCGGGTCTCATGTGTTGGAACCGTCGAAGTTCAATTCGGCAACTGAAGAGCAGCACCAGTATGTTAACAGACGAATCAAGCCCATCTACGCGAGGACTACAAAGAAAGAACTAGGGTTACCCGAGGTCAAGAGGGTCAATACAAGCGTGACACTGGGCGCGATACAACGCGAGCTCTACGGGTTTCTGCGCTCCGAGGCAGCGCGCGTTCTTTCAGGGATGGGCAAGGAACAGGTTGTTAGATTCAGGGAACTGGGCAGGCAAGCGGTTCACCTGCTTCAGCTGGCATCCAACCCGATGTTGATTTCCTCGAGCGATGAGTACCCTAACGAAACCTATCCCATTCCTTCTGACTCACGAGCGTGGGAGCTCTTTTACGATTTCTCCAAATACGAACACCCGGCGAAAGTAGAATATGCTGTTCGACGGACAAAGGAAATTACTTCTCACGGCAATAAGGTCGTTTTGTGGTCCTCGTTTGTTAGGAACATAGAGTTGTTGGAAAACTTGTTAAGCAACCTGAATCCAGTCTCAATCCATGGTGGGGTAGACACAGGCAGTGAATTGGAATTGGAATCTAGGGAGGGGCGAATCCGGCGATTTCATGTGGACAGTGAATGCAAAGTATTGATTGCAAATCCTGCTGCTTGTGGTGAGGGAATCAGCCTGCACAGGGTATGTCACCATGCTCTGTATCTGGACAGGACATTTAACGCCGCGCATTACCTACAATCAGTTGACAGGATTCACCGCCTTGGACTCCCTCCGGGTGTCATAACGCATGTTGAGATCCTGCAAGCTCATGATACTATTGACCAAGTTGTAGATAATAGGCTGAAGGAGAAGATAGCAGCAATGGCCCAGGTCCTGGATGACCCTGATCTGAGGGCTTTGGCATACGACCCCGAAGATGTCGTTGAAGACATGCCCGCAGGGATTGACACCAGAGACATAGCAGAGATTCAGAATCACATCTTGAGTGGAGCATAGTCTATTTATATGCCAACTGTCTCTCCTGGAAGAATCACGGCGGTGTGGGTTATCCTAAAGGTTGCTGCTCGGCGCTCAGTAAAACTGAAGAGAGATCTTCTCGCTGTTGCTGGCAACACATCTTTGCGTGGTGGCACTTTACCTTTACTAGATGGCTTCGAACTTGCAATACTTGCTGGCTTCTTGAAGACAGATGCCGACAATGTTGAGCTAACAGAGAGGGGATTCGCAATACAATCGTCGTGTAATACGGATGAACCAAGTCAAGAAATTATTAGAAGCATCTTGATGACTCTCATCCTACAACTTATGCCTCGGTGGACCTGGTTCGTGACGAGACCCTTGCAGGAACGTCTTTCAGCGGTTCCGGCTGATTGGCTTGAAGTTTTGCGACTTGCGGATCTAATTGATCAACCGCTTTCGGAATCTTCGTCAAGTTGGTGGAGGCACCTTCAGCTCGAGATTAGGGAGATCGACCGACGTCTTCGAAATAAAATTGGAAGACGTGGGGAGGAGATGACGATCCAATTTGAGAAAGAGAGACTGGATTCTCAAGCCCTACCTGAGTTGTCATCCAACATCAAATGGAAGTCCCTTGAGAGTGATGAATTCGGGTATGATGTAGCCTCATTTGCAGGTCTCTCTCCATTCAATGCTGACAGTCCAGAGCTAGATATCCTCATTGAAGTGAAATCGACTTCCACAAAAGCTGATCAGATCTTTCGACTTTACCTGTCGCGCAACGAATGGGAAGTTGCATTATTGAATGCAAATCGGTACTTCTTTTTCTTATGGAGAGGGGTCGACCCAAATGCAACCGCACCTCACATCGACGGGCCATTAATTGTTCCCGCCTCTATTGTATGTCAACACGCTCCAAGAGATGTGACGGGTTCAGGTCAGTGGACCAATTGCCGGATCGAACTAGATATCAACGGAATGGTTTCCGAGATTCTCCGAGTTTGAAACACCGTGTTTATGTTAGGGGTACAGTAGGTGGTGAGCTAAATGAGCTATGCCACCTTGTTAGACAAGCATATAGGTGAAGCGTACCTTCTCGTCTGAAAACGTTGGGGAAACCATGCAGCCCGGTCAGTTTTTGCGTTAGGCGGCCGGAGGGTTCAGTGCCGCCTCATTGCTTTTCGTCGGCGGCGGCACCGAAGCGAATGCGGAGCCCGAAGGACGCCGACCCCGAACGGAGTGAGGGGGAACGCCCAAATAATCCAGCACATGCAGGACGCCATCTTTATCATCCCGAAGGCATCGCTGCTGCAGGAGGCGGCGGGTTGGAAGTCGGATTGCGGATTGTTGATTGCGGAAGGAAATATTGGTGAACTCGGATGAATTGAAGAAACGAACAAAGCTGTTTGCGCTGGCAGTTATCGGTCTTGTAGAATCCTTACCGCCAGTGAAAACGTCAGATGTGCTTGGGAAGCAACTGCTACGCTCTGCAACCTCTGTCGGCGCGAATTACCGAGCAGCATGCCGTGCCCGGTCGAAACCGGATTTCATCTCAAAGATTGCAGTGGTCGAAGAAGAAGCCGATGAATCTCTCTATTGGCTCGAACTGCTGGGCGAAAGCGGACTCGTCAAAGGAGCCGACCTGTTGCCAATTCTCAAAGAGGCTGATGAGTTGACGGCGATCTTCACAGCAGCAGCAAAGACGGCGAAAGCTAAGCGATAGGATCTACTTCCGAAACGCCAAATCCGAGGTCGTACAATAATCCCAAATCACCAATCCCAAATCAAAAATCCAAATGACCCGGCTGCGGGCACGGGCGGGTTCCTCGTAAACGCATACGAGCACATCCTCGAATCGAACACCAGTCCCGACGTGCTGGAGTACGACAGCGAAGGGAAGCCGCACCACCTTATTGGCGATAGGATTGCCGTGCCATGGTCTCTGAAGAGTCAGACAGTGCATTCTGTGCACCTTGCAGACCTTTCGTTGCTGATATTCGCAACAATTCTTGTTATTCCCACGGGCAATCATTAGAATTAGTTATTCCCAGAAGCGTTTTGATCATAATCCGATCATATGAGAAGGATTTCGTCAATGAATGCTGAGATTCGCGCGAAGACGCAGGGTAGCCAGCTTCAATCGCTAGTTGACTCGCTGAAGGACCGATATCTTGCCTCGGCCTCTAAGGACGATGTGCGTGATAAAATTGTGTTTGTTTTAGGTGCTGCGGCCTCCTTTGGTTCGGAGATGCCCAGTTGGGAAGTAATAAGAAAGCAAATATTTGATACTGCGGCAGACGTTTTCCGAGACAAGGAGATCTTTGCAAATGAAGTCAGCCGTAAGCTGGCGCCAATAATCGGCCCACCTCCTCCAGGCGTTCATGCCCAAGATTTTCTCGAGAAAGCAACTATCGAACAGATACTAAGTGTGGCTTGCGAGACTGAGGTGCTGGCGGACAGGGTTAGGCAACTTCTCAGGAAAAACTACTGGAGAGAAAAGGAGCCTGGCCTTGGTGAAGCTCCGCAACTAGCGTACGAGATTATTGCTCATTTTCTCAAGCACCGGTTTATTGATGATGTGGTCACATTCAATTTCGATGAGGTACTCGACCATGCCGTCCGCAACGAACTTGACAATGAATCATATGAGATTATAATCTCGGACAAACAGTTTGTAGAAGCGAGTGGAAAGAGGAGAAATTTCTCTCACGTCATTAAACTGCACGGCACTATTTCTATACCACAATCCCTCAGGTTTACACGTGACGAAACGAGGGTCATGTCCCCGGAGATGGTTCGACTGTTGGACAGAGCGTTTTTTGGAGGTCCAGATGAACCTGATCCCCGTTCAAGGATTCATCTCGTGAGTTTTGGATATTCTTGGAGGGACGCTGATTTCTTAAATTGGGTGATTTCGCGAATAGGGCAAGTGAATCACTTGACTATCGTAACACGAAGTGGCGAGGCATCTGACCTACTTCAAACCATGTTTAGAATACATGATGATCTACGACAGAAAACATCATTTGTGGGCACTCAGAAGCTATGTGATACAGAATGCACAATTGACCACCTGATGTGGGCAATATGGAATTCGATTGAATCAGCTTGGGTTGACAAAGAACCATTTGTGCCCGCAGCACGTCACATCTTACTAGGGTATCTATTCGGTCGACGCGCAGACCACAGCCCTCGATATGTGCACACGTCCGAGAAGCGGCTGGAATTTGAGTTGTTCCTACATCTGCTGAAGTGCAAAGGAATGATGAACATTTCGGTGGTGTCAGAGGATCCTCGAATTGCCCTCTGCTCGTCGCTGTATAAGAAGAGCGGGAGTGACCTCATAGACATCGATGGCAGCATCAGGTTCGTTCCAGTTTCACCCAGCCCCAATGCTCATATCAAAGAGACTTTTCTATCGGGATGCAGTAATTTCAATGATCTGACAAGGCGCCTCCTGCAAAGATTGTCAGAGGCCGAGGATCATGTATCCAGGCCAAGAATAGATGCAGAACGAATGATCTTTGATACGATAGACAAGAACGAATTCCTCACAGCTGAAATGAAGAAGGTCTTTCATGGCCCCGAGATCGAGGTCGTATCAGCTCGTGAGACAAAAAGTCAATGGCTCTTCAAACGACCAAAAACCTGCAGTACCTACTATGAGATGCAGATAGAAACAAAGAAAATACTTACATCGGATTGGGAACTGCTGCTTTCAATATCTGAGTCCGGGAAGTGGCTTTTCGACAAAAGGATCCTTGATCTGCTGAGAGAGAGAAAGGGGCTTCTGCTCATGATAAATGCTGGCGGCGATGATTTCGATGACTTCGATCTTTGGAAAGAAATTAATGCTGAATTGAAAGGGATGGAAGCCAGTCTTAAGCTTGAGGTTCTGAGGACAAGAGTTCCGTGGTGGCGTCACAACCGGCACGTGACTCTTACAATAAATAGAGGCCAACCTACGGCTGGATTGTATTTTCAAAGACGGCTAAAAGCTTCTAGAATATCACCCGTAGTTTTGACTCACGAGAATGATTGTATTGAGTTATTGCTCATATTCATGTCTTACTTATTGCGTAGTTTTTCAATCCATTACGAAAGAACCGAGGATGACCTGGTCGAGTCTCTCCTAATTGCAGCGATCATAGTCGACGTAGCGCAGAAAACACGATGTAGTCGAGCGGATTTGAGGACGCGCCTAGACACCATCTCTGAAAAGATCAGATCCGAATTTCGTGATATAAAGAGACGATATGTTTCGGCGGATCTCCCGCTTTCTGACTCGAATCTTGAAAAATTCACTACAAGAGTGGATAAGAAATTCAGAGACCATGGCCTGACGTTACTAGATTGATGGTATCAGTGCTTTCCTAATTCGCTTTTGGCCTTCACACAAACTTGCCCGAGGCAGGCGGGCGTGACACCCGGGCTAACACGGGGGAGGTTGGAACGCGGAAGGCGGCAGAACCCTCATCAGCATATCACACGGTAGAGACGACGCGGCGGGTCGCCTCTACGCATGATCGGCAGTGCGCCGGTCGTGTCACGGAATGGTCCGTGGCACCCGGGTTCAATGACGAACTCAACAATTTCCCGCTAAAGCATGAGAGGTGGGGGTACTAGTGATGAAAGGTGTGATGAAGGCTTGAAGAGAACGAGGAATTATCACGTTTCGCGTTTGCTCTTGTGAGCATTAGTGACGACTCTCCTGACCACACAGGCAAGGCCTGCGATCATCAGTAAATGGAGAAAAAATGATAGAGCGTGACTACATCATGCGCATGATTTCCCAACTGACGCAGTCAATTGCACGTGTACTGCTTCACAAACATGCGCACGAGTATCCATTGGCCCGCAAGGAGCTGCAATCGGCATACAAAAGCCTGTTGGGCTTGACCCCTGAATTGTTGCATCAGTTCTCCGACCTTCAGCTCATTGAAATGTTCGGCAATGACGAAGACATCAAAGCTACGAAGTCATATGTGCTTGGTTCGTTGATGAAAGAAGAGGGCGAACTTCTTGTGCTCGAAGGCAACACCGATGCAAGCGACCAGATGTTTCTCCGCGCGCTCAGTCTGTTGCTTGCCTCATTCAATTCAGCGGAAAACGAAGCCGAGCCCGGACACCTCGACAAAATCAATCAACTGCTTGCCAGCCTCTACGGCGCAGAGTTTCCCGTCCATGTAGATGAACAACTGCTGAAGTGCTACGAACTCACCGGAAGATACGACAAGGCCGAGAATGTCCTGTTCGAACTCGTCGAAACAGATCCGTCATGGATTGATAAAGCGTTGGCGTTCTACGGGCGGTTACTCAAACTGCCTGACGAGCAACTGACTGCAGGCGGTTTGTCACGTGATGAGATTCATACGGGAATCAGCGATCTCACATCAAAAGGTCATTCTTGATTTTGCTCCGGACGTTTGGTAAAGTAGCGTATCATAGAGGGACTTCGTTATGCCTTCACAACGTCAATTCAGTCCGCTCGCGATTGCGGACTATGCCCGGCCAAACCTCCGCTCTGCAATCCTCCAGCTGCTCAATACACTAGTTCCGTACGCAGGACTTTGGGTCGTACTGGTACTATTGGTCCGGAACGGCTATCCGTTTTGGGTGATACTACCACCGATGATTGTGACAGCAGGTTTTCTGGTACGTATCTTCATCATCTTTCACGATTGCTGTCATGGATCGTTCTTCTCATCCCGCCGGGCAAACAGAATTCTCGGATATGTTACCGGCCTGCTGACGTTCACCCCGTTCGAACAATGGCGTCGCTCTCACGCCCGCCATCATGACACGGTGGGAAATCTTGATCGCCGGGGAACGGGGGACGTCTGGACTCTGACGGTAGAGGAGTATCGTGCCTCGACAACACGCAAACGATTCCTGTACCGGCTCATTCGCAATCCGGTCATCCTGCTGGGATTTGGACCGCTTGTTCTTTTCCCGATCGTGTACAGGTTTTACGACAAACAGGATGGACGGCGCGAACGCATTTCTGTTGTCGTAACAGACCTTCTCATTGCGGGGGCTGTGACACTGGCTGCGTTGACCATCGGCATTCGGACATTCGCCTTGATTCAAATTCCTCTTTCCCTCCTTGCGGGCGGCATGGGAATCTGGTTGTTCTATGTGCAACATCAATTCGAGGGAGTGTATTGGGCGCGACAGGAGAAGTGGGAGCCGACAAAAGCAGCGTTGGACGGAAGCTCGTATCTCAAATTGCCAATGGTGCTTCAGTGGTTCACGGGACACATCGGCCTGCATCACATCCATCACATTCAGCAACGTATTCCCAATTATCGCCTGCAGCACTGTTTTGATGCGACGCCTGCACTACAAACAATCGCACCGATGACAATCTGGAAAGGATTGAAGTGCCTGAAGTTGAAGCTGTGGGATGAGGAAAAAGGAATGCTTGTGGGGTATCCCCTATTGAAGTGAGCAACGTATCCGTTCCCGCACCATTCGGCGGAATACCGCTGAGCAGTTAGCAGGCGCGTGGCGGAGAATGATATACCGGATATTGTTGAACAATGGAAAACCCGTAGGGGCGAGGTCCCTTCGACTTCGCTCAGGGCAGGCCCCTCGCCCAAATCGAGGCAGGGCGACGAAACGTCGCCCCTACGGATGGCTGCGGAACCCACGGCGTCCTACCGGCACGACCGTAAGGGCAAATGCTTCCTCGTCCCCGCCGATGAAATACGTGCGAACAAATATGACCTCTCCATCTCGCGGTACAAAGAGATCGAGCACAAGGAAATCAAATACGAAAAGCCGCACGTGATTATGGAAAAGGTGCTGGCGCTGGAGGGGGAAATAGCGAAGGATGTGGAGGAAATAAAACGCATGATAGCGTAGGGCGCAATGGGGCGACGAAACGTCGCCCCTACGGTTTCCGCGGAACGAAACGTCGCCCCTACGGAAAACACAAATGGAAATGGAACCACGCCGTCGGAAAAACATCCGTCTGAGGGGATACGATTATTCAGAACCCGGCGCATATTTCGTCACGATATGCACCAAGGATCGCGCATGCATCCTCGGTGAGATTGTGGACGGGACAATGAGGTTGTCGGATGCAGGAAAAACCGTCGAGGCATGGTGGAAGGATATTCCCGCACATTTTCCCAACACACGTTGTGACGTTCTTCAGATAATGCCAAACCATGTGCACGGGATTGTGGAAATAAAAGAGAAATCCCGTAAGGGCGAGGTCGCCTCGCCCAAAATGAACGCATCACCGGAGGGCGACGCAACGTCGCCCCCACGGAAAATCTCGTTGGGCAGGATTGTGGCATATTTCAAATATCAGGCATCGAAATATATCAACGAGGCCAACCGGACACCTGGCAAGAAGGTATTCCAACGCAATTACCACGACCGGATCATCCGCTCGGACGCTGAATATTTCTTTGTCGAACGCTACATCACCCTCAACCCCCTCCTCTGGCACCTCGATTCGGACAACCCGGACATCCGTACCGTTCCGGTTGATGAATTGAAACGCGTGCTCAGGGAACGCCACGGCCTCGATGATCATGCGATTGATTATCTGGTTGATTGCGAAATGAATTACCGCGGATAGGGCGACGTGACGCGGGTGGCGCATATTGGGCGACGGGACGTCGCCCCTACGATGGCACATAGAAAACTACATGACCAATACATTTGAAATACGGAAGCTGGGGGAGGTGGCGGAGTTCTTAAGCGGAGGAACTCCGAGCCGAAAGGTGCCTGAGTACTTTCAAGGGTCTATTCCTTGGATTACCGGCAACGATGTCAAAGGGTTTCGGACCAGAAGCGGGAGAGAGCTTATAACGGAAGAGGCGATTCAAAACAGCGCAACCCACATAGTCCCGAAGGGCGCTGTCCTATTCGTTACGAGGACGGGTGTCGGCAAAGTCTCTATTGCGGACGCTGATATTTGTATCAGCCAAGACTTGACTGGTGTTATACCCAGAGATGGCCTTGATTCTGAATACCTGGCGCGTTATCTCCGCTCAATCTCCGAGAGTCTCAAATCCCAACAACGCGGCACAACAATTCTTGGAATCACGCGGGAGGCGGTCGAACAAATCGAAGTTCCCCTTCCTCCACTTCCCATCCAAAAGCAAATTGCAGCGATATTGGAGAAAGCCGATGCGGCGCGGGAGAAGCGTCTGCAGGCGAACCAACTCACCGAGCAGGTCTTGCAGTCGGCGTTTCTGGAGATGTTTGGGGATCCGGTGACGAATCCGAAGGGGTGGGTGACATACAAGCTTGGTGAACTCGGTGAACTCGAACGTGGAAGGTCCAAACACCGGCCGAGAAATGCCCAACACTTGCTTGGGGGTCCATATCCTCTTATCCAAACTGGCGAGATCGCCAATTCTTCAGGGCATATCACGTCCTACACGCAAACATACTCCGAAGCCGGTCTGCATCAAAGTCGGATGTGGCCGAAGGGAACCCTGTGCATTACCATAGCTGCCAACATTGGGAAGACTGCGATACTTACTTTTGACGCTTGTTTCCCCGATAGCATTGTTGGTTTTACGCCTAACGGCCGCGTGTGCACTGAGTACATTCAACGATGGTTTTCTTTTGTTCAGGCGAGATTGGAAGAGAATGCCCCGATGGTTGCTCAGAAGAATATCAATCTTGAAATCCTACGCAAACAAACTGTCCCAGTCCCGCCAATGGAACACCAACATCAGTTCGCTGCCTTGGTCGAGAAGGTCGAGTCGTTGCGTGCGAAGCAACGCGAATCGGAGAAGGAGTTGGAGGGTTTGTTTCAGTCGTTGATGCAGAGGGCGTTCAAGGGAGAACTTGTGGCTTAAATGACGAAGAACGGAGCATCCGCTGCACGGCGGCTACGAGAACCTGAAGCCGTATCAGATGGCGGAGATTGTGTACGACGCCACGGTGAAATTCTGCAACTCGGTCGTCATGGACCAATCCATGAACAACACGAGAAAGGTCGGCAGACAGGATAGTGTCACGGAATGGTCCGTGACACCCGGGTTAAATTGTGTCGGTCACGGTACGTGTTGATTCCGGGAAACCCCCGCCTAATTAATAGCGGGGCAGGCGTGACGGCCGAGCTAACCAGTAAGTATCTCACCCCTTCAGGGTGATGTCGTGGTTCTCGTGTTTCTGTCTTGGGACTTCGTCCCAAGCTGTAGTATCTGACCCCCGCCAAACCGCCAAAAAAAGATCGGCGGTCAGGAAGGTAAGGCAAAGGCGGGCAAGCCGTTGGGGTCACGTCCAAATGGCCTCATGGCTTTGCAATGCCTGATGCGGGACGGAGTCCCGAGCTACAGCTTGCAGCGCGATTCTCCCGAATCGCCATATGCGGATTCAGCCCCAACGGGGCTGGATATTACAGCCGGGGACGAAGTCCCCGGACAACATCATAAGAGATGCATTCCCACAACCCTGAAGGGGTTGGATATCATCAGCAAGTATCTCACCCCTCCAAGGTGATGTGGTCGTTCTTGTGTTTTTCTGTCTTGGGACTTCGTCCCAAGCTGCAGTATCCGACCCCCGCCTGCCTAACTTGAATCCGTGATGGCGGGCAGGCCTTCGGGGTCATGCACACAGAATCATCTCCCTCCCTCCTACCTCCGGCAGTGATTGCCGGACATCTGCACAATATTGGTCACGCCGTTTTCGCCCGCCGAACAAGTCGTCCATACAAAACTGCAAAAAAATCTGTCAATTGAGTGGCATACCTTCTGCTATGAGGAAGGATAGAGGGTCTTGCCATAGTATCCTCTGGCCATGCGAGGCAGATGCCGGCGGAACGTTTGACGACAAGCGGTACCGCCGGCAGGCTTCGTGAAAACATGATGTACTGTGCAGGGGAGGAGATTGTGACGGGGTTAGAGCAGAACACTCGGTGCACTGAGTGAATAACACAACTCACTAATCCACAAACAATATATACAGGAGGGTCTTATGAGACTCGAACTTCATCCATCCATCAAAGCCATGCGCGGCAAAACCGGGCAATGGGTTTACAAAAAGGTCGGCAACACGGTCTATGCCGCGGACAAGCCGAGGCCCAGCACGAAGCCGCCGACACCGGAACAGCAGGAAACCCGCGACCGGTTCATTCTCTCGACGAACTATGCGAAGGCCGTTATGGCGGATCCGCAGAGCAAAGCGCTTTACGAGGCCGTCGCGACAGCCCAAGGCAAACCTGTGTTTGCGGTCGCCCGAAGAGACTCGCTGGCACGCCCGAGGGTGATGGACATCGACCTGAGCGCGTACAATCGCCAGACAGGAGACACGATCGCCATCCGTGCGGTTGATGACTTCGAAGTCACGGCAGTTGAAGTGACGATCAGGAACGGGCAGGTTCTTGAGAGCGGCACGGCTGTGAAATCCAATAACGGTTTAGGACGTTGGATTTACACCGCAACGACGAATGCCGCCTCGGGAGAGCTCACCATTGAAGCGGTGGCAATCGACAGACCCGGGAACAAGGGAACGAAGACGGAAACGCTGCAGTAGAGCGAACCGTCTGTGAACCCTGAGGAGAGGATCCAGAGCGGCGAAATACCAGGGCCCAGATCGCCGCGATGCTGAGTCCAACTGAAGTAGAAGAAGTACTGAAGCAATACCATGAAACACGTGTTATGAAGCGCCTCGCAGGCATGCGGGGCGTTTCTGTTTTTTTGGGGAAAGAAAACCACGAAGGCACGGAGTTTTGGGACTTCGTCCCAAGCTATAGTATTTGACCCCCGCCAAACCGCCAAAAAAAGATCGGCGGTCAGGAAGGTAAGGCACGGCGGGCAAGCCGTTGGGGTCGGGTAAGGCAGCGGGTTTTGGATGACCGGCCTGTTGCGGGACGGAGTCCCGTGCTACAGCTTGTAGCGTGATTCTCCGAATCGCCCGTTGCGCAAGTTCAGCCCCAACGGGGCGGGATATTATAGCCGGGGACGAAGTCGCAGGATATCATCATAAGAGATGCATTCCCGCAACCCTGAAGGGGTTGGATATCACCAGCAAGTATCTCACCCTTTCAGGGTGATGTGGTCGTGCTCTCCTTTTCTGTCTTGGGACTTCGTCCCAAGCTATAGTATCTGACCCTCGCCAAACCGCCAAAAAAAGATCGGCGGTCAGGAAGGTAAGGCAAAGGCGGGCAAGCCGTTGGGGTCACGTCCGGATGGCCTCATGGCTTTGCAATGCCTGATGCGGGACAGAGGCCCGCGCTACAGCTTGTAGCGCGATTCTCCCGAATCGCCCGTTGCGCAAATTCAGCCCCAACGGGGCGGGATATTATAGCCGGGGACGAAGTCCCCGGACAACATCATAAGAGATGCATTCACACAACCCTGAAGGGGTTGGATATCCTCAGTATGTACTTCACCCCTTCAGGGTGATGAGATCGTACTTGTGTTTTTCTGTCTTGGGACTGCGTCCCAAGCTGTTGTATCTGACCCCCGCCAAACCGCCAAAAAAAGATCGGCGGTCAGGAAGGTAAGGCACGGCGGGCAAGCCGTTGGGGCTAGGTGCGAATGATCTCGCTGCTTTGAAAAACCTGTTGCGGGACGGAGTCCCGTGCTACAGCTTGTAGCGCGATTCTCCCGAATCGCCCCTTGCGCAGGTTCAGCCCCAACGGGGCGGGATATTACAGCCGGGGACGAAGTCCCCGGACAACATCATAAGAGAAGCATTCCCACAACCCTGAAGGGGTTGGATATCACCAGCAAGTATCTCACCCCTTCAGGGTGATGAGATCGTTCTTGTGTCTTTCTGTCTTGGGACTTCGTCCCAAGCTGTAGTATCTGACCCCCTTCGGGGTCATCGCAAAACTTTGGTATGTGTTACGGAAGGTCCCTCGGACAGGAGAGGTGACCGTGGAATCTCACCAACTTCTGGGTGATGTGGTGGTGTTCCTATTTTCTCTCTTGGGACTTCGTCCCAAGCTGGAGTATACGACCACTGCCCGCCTAATTTGTGTCCGTGATTGCAGGCAGGCCTTCGGGGTTGGGCGCCGATGTTTCTGTTCTTCATCGGTCTAGTATCCGACTCCTGAGAGGCTGTTTAACTCAGGCATCGAATCACGATTTTATTTATAATAGGTCTGTCAAACAATCTACATACGAAAGGATTATACACTATGAATGAAAGCAAGTGCCCGGTTCACACACACCCTGCCGGCGGCGGAACGACGAACTTAGATTGGTGGCCAAATCAGTTGAAGCTCGATATACTCCACCAGCAATCCTCCAAGTCCGATCCGATGGGCGGGGATTTCAACTATGCGGAAGAGTTCAAGAGTCTCGACCTGCAGGCCCTGAAGAAGGACCTCCATGACGTTATGACCAAGTCGCAGGACTGGTGGCCAGCGGATTTCGGTCACTACGGGCCTTTGTTCATCCGCATGGCATGGCACAGCGCCGGCACATACCGCACGGGCGACGGCCGCGGCGGTGCAGGCAACGGCAGCCAACGGTTTGCTCCACTCAACAGCTGGCCCGACAACGTGAACCTCGACAAGGCACGCCGACTGCTCTGGCCCATCAAGCAGAAGTACGGCAGGAAAATCTCCTGGGCCGACTTGATGATTCTTGCGGGAAATGTCGCCCTTGAATCCATGGGCTTTAAGACCTTCGGTTTTGGCGGCGGGCGTGAAGATATATGGGAACCGGAAAAAGACATCTATTGGGGCGCCGAGCAGAAGTGGTTGGAAGACAAGCGTTATTCAGGCGACCGCGACCTCGAAAATCCGCTTGCTGCTGTACAGATGGGATTGATTTACGTCAACCCGGAAGGCCCGAACGGCAAGCCGGATCCGGTCGCAGCGGCGAAGGACATTCGCGAGACTTTTGCCCGCATGGCGATGAATGATGAAGAAACGGTTGCGCTGATTGCGGGTGGACATACTTTCGGCAAGACGCACGGCGCGGGCGACGTGACACACGTGGGACCCGAACCGGAAGCGGCAGGCATCGAGGAGCAGGGATTGGGATGGAAAAGCAGTTTTGGCTCCGGCAAAGCGGGCGACACAATCAGCAGCGGTCTGGAAGTCACCTGGACGACCACGCCCACGAAGTGGAGCAACAACTTCTTCTGGAACCTGTTCGGGTACGAATGGGAATTGACGAAGAGTCCTGCGGGCGCGCATCAGTGGGTAGCCAAGGGTGCCGGGGCTACAATTCCTGACGCATTCGATCCGTCGAAGAAGCATGTTCCGACCATGCTCACCACCGACCTCAGCCTGCGTTACGACCCCGAGTACGAAAAGATTTCCCGGCGCTTTATGGAGAACCCGGATCAGTTTGCGGACGCGTTCGCCCGTGCCTGGTTCAAGCTCACTCACCGCGATATGGGTCCTCGCGCACGGTATCTCGGTCCGGAAGTTCCTGCAGAAGAACTCATTTGGCAGGATCCCATTCCGGCGGTCAATCACAAGCTGATCGACGACAAGGATATGGCCACACTCAAGGCAAAGATCTTGGCTTCGGGGTTATCCATCCCCGAGTTGGTCACAACGGCGTGGGCGGCGGCGTCAACATTCCGCGGCTCTGACAAGCGCGGCGGAGCCAACGGTGCCCGCATTCGTCTCGCTCCGCAGAAGGATTGGGAGATCAATCAGCCCGCGAAGCTTGCCAAAGTTCTCAAAACGTTGGAAGGAATCCAGAGTACGTTCAACGGCTCGCAGTCGGGCGGAAAGAAAGTCTCCCTTGCCGACCTGATCGTGTTGGCCGGTTGTGCAGGCGTCGAGCAAGCGGCGAAGAATGCCGGCCATAATGTGACCGTACCCTTCACACCGGGACGCATGGATGCCTCGCAAGAGCAAACCGATGCGGCCTCGTTCGCCGTGCTTGAGCCTGTTGCAGACGGCTTCCGAAACTACCAGAAGGGACGCTATGCAGTATCGGCTGAGGAGTTGCTTGTCGACAAGGCGCAATTGCTGACGCTGACCGCGCCTGAAATGACGGTTCTTGTTGGCGGCATGCGTGTGTTGAATACCAACTTCGGACAGTCGCAACACGGCGTCTTTACCAAGCGACCCGAGACGTTGACCAACGACTTCTTTGTGAACCTTCTGGATATGGGCACGGAATGGAAGCCGGTCTCGAAAGATGCGGACGAGTTTGAAGGCCGCGATCGCAAGACAGGTACCGTGAAGTGGACTGCGACACGCGTCGATCTCGTCTTCGGCTCAAATTCCCAACTCCGTGCACTTGTTGAAGTCTATGCAAGCTCGGATGCGCAGATGAAGTTCGTCGATGACTTCGTAGCAGCATGGAACAAGGTGATGAACCTCGACCGGTTTGACATCGCCTGATGCCATCCGGCAAACGGTTCAACGCGTCGATAGTTGCCGGAGCAGCCAAGAACGGCGTGGTGAGGATTGTAGAGCGGACTCTTGTCCGCTCTACTGTTATCTCACCCCTTCAGGGTGAGGTGTGGTTCTCCTTTTTTCCTTCTTGGGACTTCGTCCCAAGCTGCAATATCCGACCCCTTTGGGGTCATCACAGAAGTATTGCGGCGGCTAGTCTCTCCTTTTCTCTCTTGGGACTTCGTCCCGAACTGTAGTATCTGACCCGTTGGGGTCATGCGACAGGGTTTGGTATGTGGCACGAATGGGAGCGATTCGGAGAATCGCTTTACGAAGATGGAAAATGCTGGGATTATGCGGATTCGTTCTTGGGATGAAGTGTGTTGTAAATGGACTGCATCCTTTTTTCGACATCGGTAATTGCATCCGCGCAGTCTCTTAGCTCTTTCACCAGACGGTCGTTCTTCTCCTCTGTAAGTTTGTACGCCAGTTCGTGCTCCAGCGACGCCCAGAAATCCATGGCAATGGTTCGTATCTGAACCTCCGCTTTCACAATCTCCTTATGATCTGAAAGGAATACCGGCACAGTCATGATCAAGTGCAGACTCCGATAGCCGTTGGGTTTCGGATTTTTGATATAGTCCCGAGTCCGGATCAGTTCTATATCGTCCTGTGATGTAAGAAGCTTAGCCACAAGGTAGATGTCGCTCACGTAGGGGCAAATGACACGGATACCGGCAATGTCATTCAGGTTGTGCCGGGCTGATTCCGCGCTCAGCTCGCAGCCGAGCCGTTGCAGCTTGTTGTAGATGCTGCGCGGGGTTTTTATTCTCGTCTTTATCAGATGGATCGGGTTGCGATCCTTGATATGCTTGAATTCATCATTCAGGATTTCAAGTTTGGTCGTAATTTCCCGGGCGGCAGATACGTAGAGATGTTCAGTCTTTAGGAACGAGCGTATGGCTTTCACTACCTCTTCGGGAAGAGTACTTTCCGTTACTCCCTCAAAGAGGTATGCGGTTTTCGGTTGGTCGATGTTCATTGCGGATTTGCCTCGGGCATGTTGGATGGAATTCCGGTTGTTGAATATTCACTACACACAGAGATTCCCCCTCTTCACTGAATCCATGTGTAAGAAACAACAAGGAATTCTCATAAACAATTCGCCCGTCAGCAGCTCCCTCCGCCTCCGTCGGGGAGGAACCCTTGGCGATGATACGTATTCCCTCCGCGTATTATTCTCGGCCTCTCCCTTGTGAGTTACAGCGCAAGCAAACGCCCTGCTGTCAAAGTTCGAAGCGCAATCCTCCCCGCAACGTAAACGCAAGAACTGTGATACCGGGAACAGTAGTGAAAGTCAGCCCGTACGTCTCAATCCCCCAATAATATCCGCGCAAGAACAGCGGCAGTTGACCGCCGCCAACATTGAAAACCGGACCAATGAGTATGTTGGGACTGAGATACAATTTACGGGCAACGGGAATATTGAAGCCGGCTCCAAAAAGGAATCCGAATCGAGGCCCATCAGATACGTTGAACGCCAGTACAGGTCCGACGCTTGCAAACGGCCTCCATTGCGATCCGCGAATGTCGAAGTAGCACTTGAAATAGGGATGGAGTATCAACGGCGCGCCATACTGCGTATTGATACTGAATTCCGAGCCGACCGCGAGGTGGCGACTGAATAGTACCTCGGCTGAGGGGGTCACATGCAAACCGGGAGATCCGCCAAACACCGACAAGCCCATGTTTCCACCAAGCGACCAATGCTGCGCGTACCCGCGGCTTGTACCGGCAAGGACAGCAAGGCACGCAACGGATGCCAACAGAAGTCTCCTCATATCTCCGAACCCCGTGATGTGACTGAATCCGGGATTAGGATACGACTCGAGTCCGGGGTTTGTTACTATTCGGCAATGCGATCGTCAGTTCACCTTACCTGTAGGAACAAATCCGGGTCTGAAAACGCCACACGCTCTTTCCTCCCCACATCTTTATGCAGGGTCGAGCGTGCGGCGAACAGGAGCCCGGCGCCCTTGTTTTAGCATGCCGTTTCAGCACCCGGACTCATTTCAACAGAACGGCTTTCCGGGTTGCCGCAAAGCTGCCAGACCGCAGCGTGTAGAAGTAGATTCCGCTGGCAAGGTTTCTCCCGTCAACCAACACTTCGTATTCGCCGGCTTTCAGGTGTTCTTTTACCAACACACCGACTTCTCTCCCCAGTACATCGTATAACTTCAAATTTGTAAGGCCAGCCGCCGGAATGCGGAACTTGATCTTCGTTGAGGGATTGAAGGGATTGGGATAGTTCTGTTCCAACGCGTAGGCATTCGGGATTGGCGATCCTCTTTCCTCAACATCAAGAACCACTGTCTGATACAGATGGGCGGCTTGAATTGCCCGGGCGTTCAACTGGCTCACATCAGCCGCGCAAAGAAGAGCAAAGGCCACGTTTAACGTGTCCGGGTTTGCTGCAGTGTACGGGTGAATAGTGAACGGCCCGAACGAGAGGACAAACCGAATATCTCCAAGGCCCGGGAAGCCGCCAGGCATCACTCCCCCTTCACTCAGGAGCCGATATTTCATCTCATCAGGCGACACACCTCCGGTAAACCATCGGTATGTGAAGCGCAAGGAATCCAATGGTTGAACGGAGTTGAGAATGCTCACACCCATAGGCGTGCTTCCGGCGTCCACGGGATTGTGTGCAAATGCCAGCGACGGACCGGAGTAGTAATCCGAGAAGTTCCTCGTTTCGTAGCCCGGCACATTCACAGGCCCTACATCGCTATCCGAAAAGAACGCTATGTATGCACTGTCAATAACCCGTTCCGAGTTGTTCATGATTTTGAAATCGAGAATCTGGATTCCCTGCGAGCCGGCATCATTCCACGTAAATGAACTCTGAATGACTTTCACTCCAAGAGGGATATGCCCCGCAACCGGTTGAAAGTAATCCGTGTACGTGCAGTAGAAATTCTGGTCTGCGATGGAACGGAACGGCAACGACGTTCCCCAGTAACTGTCCCAGCCCGCCGGCTTCGGAACGTTCCTCCCGTTGATTTGCCATATCGTATCGGCTATCGAACTACCCGGAGAGAATTCGTACATGGGACCTGCCCAACCTTCGTACGCGGTTGAGACAAGGCGAATCGGTTGGCCGGTTCCCGATGACGAAGTGTCTTTCTTTCCTCCAATCCAAAGTCCCGCCCCGTAGAGATGCTCGATGTTTGATCCCACGCCGTATTGCATTCCGAGATAGGGTGAGGAATGAGGATAGACAGTTTTTCCGAATGTTCCGTTGCGTGCCATTGCCACTTTCATGGAATCGCCCTGCGTGCCGGGAACAACGGGAGGTCCGGGTGTACTCGTGTAGCTCACCGCCAATACATCCGGCAACGCTGTACCTGTTACATCCGTAATATCAAGGCGGAACTCCGTCAGGCCAACCGGAAGCGCCGGGACGACATTCCCCCATACATTATCTCCGGGAAGCAAATCCCAGTGCAGTCCATCATCAAACAGTTGGAGAGGCGGATAGTTCATGCTATCGACCGAATAACGTGTCACAACAGAAGCTATGCCCGTCTCATCATCAACATACGCTCGAATCCAATTGTCATAGTCTGCGCGTTGATGTCCGATTTCAGAATGCACAGACACAGGCGGAGCGAGCGTATCCGGCGTAACGTCGATGAGACCGTACCAGAGTTGCTCCTGAATCGGTGATGAAAGCAAGCTTACGCGTGCGAAGCGGCTTGATGAAAAGCTAACAAGCGGAGCATCATTGAGGAGGTCAACGTTGTGCATCCTGTCGTTTCCAATATATCTCGTGAAGTAGTGCGGAGAAGACCACGTTGAGCCGCCGTCGGAACTTGTCAAGTACAGTATGTCGTAGCCGTAGTATCCGAAATGAGTTGAATCAGACCTCTTGGCTTGGTACGCGACGACAATTGTCTCATCCTGCAGCTTGCGGACTCGGGGCCGTGTTTCCGATGCGGTGCGGTTGGTGAGTCTTAGCGCCGAAGACCATGAGGCACCTCCGTCTGTACTTACCATTCGTTCGAGGTATCCGGTTGAGGATGTATAGATGGAGAGAATTGTTGACCCTTGAAGAGAGACAAATGAGACATTCTCCCAGACGTTGGAAGGCAAGAGCTGAGGTGCCAGCCACGTACCACCATTGTCCGTACTTCGGATGTATCGTGCGCCCCCCAACGCGGGCCGGTAAGACGCCCAGATTGTTCCGTCTGCTGTCTGAGATATGACAAAGCTTGTGACAGTCGTAGTGATAGTATTGGGAGCAGACCAGATGACACCATCATCTGAATAGGTGATAGCCAGATTTCCGGCCCCCGCGTCATGCCAACCGAGGATGATGCGTCCCGACGGGGTTCGGATTCCGGCAAGATTATCAACCCGGTTCGGACGGTCGACGACGACAGCCGGCATCCCCCACGTTTCACCTCCGTTCGTGCTTGTTGCCGCACGGATGATTGTCGATTCGGCCCAGAAGAACATCACCGTTTGTCCGGACAGGACAAGGGGTAGTGCTTCGGTGTTAGATCGTGTGGAATCCTGAAGCGGAAACCGGGTGATTGTTGTGATCGTGGCGTGTGCGGAAACAACCAGCACAAGAAGTGAAGAGAACGAGAGAGAAAGGATGGGATGTTTCATAGTGACACCTCCAAAATTGAGAGTATTACAACGGGTGTATTTGGTGGTACCGAATATGAGCCGCTGGTGGCAGTTCAGCGAGCTCCCGAGCTCGCGTGTCAAAATATACAGAAGAACAATGTCGAAAAGAAGAAATATCCGAAACACAAGTCAAGTTCTGTTCTGTCGGACAAGAAAGAAGGAAAATCAGGTTTTTGGAGCAAAAAGAGCCGAATGCACTCAACTGGTGTGACAGCGCGCATCTATGTCAAATATCTCCTCATGTAACTTTCCCATGCGTTCATTCACAAGCCGGAATTTCTCTTTGCGAGAGATTCCGGCTTTTCCATTTAGAACATTTGGAAGGATGGTTCATGCGACTTGTGACAATTGTGAGCATTGTGCTCGTTCTTGCTGTTGCTACGGCGCGGGCGCAGGAATTTCCCATTGCCAACGGCAACGATAATACATTCGGTTTTGTTGAGATATTTGTTTTGAGCTGGATTGTTGTTCGTTGCAGTCGAGAACCTCCTCTTCTCGTGGTACAATGGGCAGAGGAGGTTTTCGTTTTTGAAGAAAATCATACACCTATTATCTGTTGAAAGGAAAAAGAAGAATGCATCCATCAAAGATCATCACGTTATCGGCCCTCTGCTTTGTTCTTGCGGCTCATTCAGGATATTCTCAAAAATCCAGCGGGCGCATCGGTGTTGGCGTCAACGTCGGCGAAACAGTCAGCATCGGCTTGGTTCCCGTGCCCATGTACGGCGCATCATTCATTTATGTTGTGACACCTTCCATATACACCGGCGTCCAACTCGGTCTGCTTTCCGGGTCGGCATCCGGTGACGACAAGGCTTTTGACCGCGTGACTGCATTCGAGGTCTCGCCCTATGCGAAAATCCTCTTCACGCCGGCAAAAGAACTCAGCCCGTTCTTCAAGCTCAATATCGCATTCATCAACTACAACGCAAAATTCCCGGCAACGAACAGCGATCCCGAGTCCACCAGCAATGAATCGTATTCATCACTGTGGGGAACGTTCGGACTGAGCTATGCTCTTGGCAAGAATGTGCAGATCATTGGGCAAGTACGGTTCTTTGATATTGGCATGTCAGGGAAAGGGAAGATTTCTCAATTCGGCATAGGCGCTCCGGCCGTGGGAATCGAAGTGTTCTTCTAGCCCACAATTGCTTTGCCACAGAGATACAGAGGCACAGAGATCATGAAGACAAAGGATGCCTAGCTGCGCAATGATTGCTCCTTTGACCATTCTACTCAGAAGAAGACTCTGTGGCTCAGTGTCTCGGTGGCTCTACCGAATTCGATCGTTTGTTATACGTCTCGTTGTAGTGATGACTACGGTAGGTGTGATCCCTCGTGCGGTTCAGGCCGGAATCGTGAAGGGAATTGTCGTTGACGCACGAGGCACGCCGTTGGGCGGGGCATTTGTTTCGCTGCTTGATAGCGAGAAAAGGGCGTTCACCAACCAGTTCGGCAGATTTCAGATACGGGACGTGCCCCCCGATAGCGTCGCTGTCAGAATTTCACTCATCGGCTACCTGCACTTGACGCAAACGGTTTTCTCCGGAAACACTGATACACTGGAACATCGTTTCGTACTGATGGAAACGACGTATCCGCTGCAAAGCGTCGAGGTTGTTGCCCATCGGGCGAACACGCAACACGGATCACTGAACGGCGTCACATCCTTGCAGCCGCGGGAGGTCAAGTACAAGGCTGGCGGAGCGGAAGATGTTCTTCGCTCACTGCAATCGGCCCCGGGTGTGACAGCGCCGAACGATTTCAGTTCGCAGCTGGTGATACGCGGCTCCACTCCCGATCAGAATTTGATTATCCTCGACGGCATTGAGGTCTTCAATCCGTACCGCCTGTACGGTGTTGTGTCGATGTTCAACCCCGAAACAGTCAACGATATTACGCTTCTCACCGGAGGATTTCCTGTACAGTACTCCGACCGTCTGTCCGCCGTGGTCGATGTAACCAATCGCGAGGGGCCCCTCAACCGTGCCGGGTTCAACGCAAAACTCGGAATGAGCGTCACAAACCTGAATCTTGTCGGCGAAGGAGCGTTCACCCTCTCCACGACGGAAGAAGATTCACAAGCCCCGGGCGTGTATTACGATGAAAATGATCCTCCATGGAAAGGCTCCTGGCTTGTATCAACACGCCGCACGTTCTATGACTTGATCGCGGGCCCTATCGCCCGTTCCTCCGGCGCGGCAAAGGGAAACACCGTCTTCCCCAGCTTTCAGGATTTCCAGTTCAAGCTCACTCTTCAACCTCATTACCAGCACAAGTTTGTTTTCACAGGATTGACGAACAGAGATCATGCAGACCTTGGCGAATTTAAGGGGGCAGGATCAATCGAAAGAATTTCCATTGATGATGTGACTTTCAACGATGTTGCCGGCGTAACATGGATCTGGGCGCATTCTCCGAGTGTCGTCGGGCAATACCAACTCTCTTTCTATCAAAACGGCGGCTCGAACAACTTCGGTTCAACATCAAGTGCATGGCTCTCTTTCGGACGGAGACTTTCTTCAGAAGAATATGAACATCTTCGGGATTCACTGAATTCTCTCGGTCTCAGCATTCCGAAACTTTTAGAGGCGCTCGGCAACTATCGCTTCCTCTTCCGGCAGTTCACAGCCAAGGGAAGTATTGCATGGAGTGTGAATGAACGACACACTGTATCGGCAGGCGCGGGAATCAGCGCTTGCCTGACGGAGCTGAATGTGGGTACGAAATTCGATCAAGGCATTCTCGCCATCCGCTCGTCGAATTTCAGATATCCTGCATTGCCGGAATCATTTGAGTCGAACATGCGGGAAACGCGCCGCCACATTTTTCTACAAGACGTCTATCGTCCGGCTGGCGATGCTGCCTTTCAGGCGGGACTCAGACTTGACAACTTCGGCGGAATAAACCGTACTTATCTCGCACCGCGGATCACCGGGTCATGGGAAATTTCACCGCTGATGACCGTCAAGGCCGGATGGGGGATGTATTACCAATCGCCGGGACAAGAGAAATCCTTCCTCCCCGGTCATGAAGTCTATCTGCGAAACACCATTTACGACTATTCAAACATCAGAAGCTTGAAAGCGGAACAATCCAGTAATTTTTCGCTGTCTTGGGAGTATATGTTGACTCCTGAGTGGCAACTTCGGATTGAGGGATACGACAAACGACTCCGTAATCTCGTCGTACCGAAAATTGCCCGCGGCGCATCGTACGAAGTATCCCGCATCGAAGGCTTCGATATTCGAAAGCCGGAGGGGTGGAGTATTCCTTTCATTGTCACGAAAGACTCGCTCTCAACCGTGCCCGAGAACGGCGGTTCGGGTGTGTCCCGTGGAATCGAAATGACGTTGCAGAAGATACAGTCAGAACGCACAAATTCGCTGTACGGTTGGATTTCGTACGCCTATGCAAAATCCACACGAACACAGAATGGCGTTACATATCCGTTCGATTACGATCGCAGACACACCGCAAATCTAGTTCTCGGTTGGCAACCGTGGGATGATCTGGATATCAGTCTCACCTTCACCTATGGTTCAGGTTTTCCCAACACAACTCCAGTCGGATTCAAGCCAAACATTGTGATGGAGCATGACCCCGTTTCAGGGACGCAGACACCAAAAATAGACACAGATGCTTTTGGTGTCATGTTTTTCCCTGACCGCGGCGGGCTCGGCAATATGAATCGTGCGCGTTACCCGGATTATCACCGCCTTGACTTCCGGGCCACGACATACACCGAGTGGTTCGGGTTGAACTGGAGCGTCTATCTTGACATCATCAATCTCTACAACCGGAAGAATGTCATCCTCGCCGAATACTTTGTGGATCGGGAGACACTGCAAATCCAGGCGGTTGAAACAACGATGTTTCCTTTCCTGCCTACCATAGGATTTACCATAACATTCTGAGCTGACAAGCGGCGAACGATGAATCTTGCAGCGCAGCCCTGCTGCCGTTGGTCAGGCCGCGCTTCATCTACGCCCTATCACGCATCCCCGCGTAGACGAGCCGGATACGAGTAGATACGAACCGGATACGAACCAGTATCGAACCAGATACGAACCGGAAGCGGCGGGCGATACGCCAATAGCGTACGCGATGGAACGTACAGAGCTTAACCTGAAATCCGGTTGACCGCCCATGAACCGGGTCGTCATGGACCAATCCATGACGACACCACGAGAAAGTACGGCAGACAAGATTTAGCTCGGCTGTTACGGTCGGCCGAGCTTAGAAAAGATTCAGCCCCAACGGGGCAGGATATTACAGCCGGGGACGAAGTCCCCGGACATCATCATCGGGAAAGCGTTGGCACAACCCTGAAGGGGTTGGATATCATCAGTATGTATTTCACCCCTTCAGGGTGATGTGGTGGTTCTCGTATTTTCTGTCTTGGGACTCCGTCCCAAGCTGTAGTATCTGACCCCCCTCGGGGTCATGCGGAAAGAATCATCTCCCTCTCTCTACATCCGACAGGCTTAACTGGGTCGTCGTGGACCAATCCATGACGACAAACTGCGCAACGCTGAGTTGTCCCGGAGATGCGCTTTCGGTGTCACGAAGTGGTTGGTGACACCCGGGTTACAGATAGTGTCACGGAATGTTTGCCCGCCTCCGGTGGGGGTCCCGCCCTAGGCAGGCGGACGTGACAGCCAGGTTAACCACCGCTCGCAGAGCGCTCTTCTGGCATTGCCTCTTGACATTTGCATAAGACTTCGGTAACATTGTGCGAAGGTTGATTCACATCTTGAAGTTCTTGGTACTGAGAGTCCCGACTCTCAACTGTGTCTTTTAGTTTACTCATAGCAACCGGTGTTAGAGCGAAACTGCGCCGTTCCCATGTGCGCAGGAGGGCGATTGCCGCCGCACCGGCTGAATCTCACACTGAAAGGGTAGTTCATGTACCGCCTCGAGTTTACACTCAAGCAATACACGCCGATCATTCATTTTAAACAAGTCTTAGAAGCAGCGACGCTGCTTGCCTCTTCCATCGATAAAGACGTGCTTTTGTCGGCGCTCTCCTTGAATGAGACGCGATTCCCCCAATACATTTTCGGTATGTAAGGAGCTAACGATATGCGACACAAACCGAGTATTAAGCCTCCTGAGAATTGGGACCCTCCCATCACAGCAAAACCGTGGACACTTCAGCTCAAAGTCATCACGCCACTTTTCGGTGGCGGATACAAAGCGCGAGAGGTTGATCCAATCTGTGTTATTCGACCGGCAGCGATTCGAGGTCACTTGCGCTTTTGGTGGAGAGCAACTGCCGGAGCAGGCTACTCTTCACCGAAAGACTTGTTTGAGGCCGAAGAAAAGATATGGGGAAGCGCGGAGAAGCCGGGACAAGTTGCACTTCAAATACGACTCTCAGAACCCGGAAAGCCGATCAAATGTGCAGAATACAAGTGGAATACAGTAAAGAATAGATATCCAGCCATACCCAAGTTTGTTGAAGGCTGGCCCCCGTATGCATTGCAGCCGTTTCAAGGGAAAGCAACAAAGACAGCGGTTGTTGAGCAACCTGCTTTCGCACGCGTTGATGTTGAGTTCGAACTTTCGATATCCGTTGACTCGACGGCATTGCATCAGATTGAATCTGCAATCGCTGCCTGGATCGCATACGGTGGAATTGGCGCGCGATCAAGAAGAGGGTGTGGGACTCTTGGCTTTTCAAAATCAGACGGACCTAAGGTGACCTCTTTGATTTCAAGGAGCCCTAACGCCATAGTAGCGCTCGACAAATCCCAGTATGTTGCCGGAGTCGAAACCTCAGATCCAATAGCCGCGTGGAGAATGGCGGTAGAGACTTACTGGGCATTCCGGCAGAAGCCAGGTTTCGCGCGTGAACCAGCGAGCGGCAGCCCGCCGACACCGGGTCGGTCGAGATGGCCTGAGCCGGACTCAATACGCCGCATGTATGGCAACGCGTCTACGGGGCATGAACCTTCCCATCTAGTGAACCGAGGTTTCCCGCGTGCGGACCTTGGTCTGCCAATAATCTTCCATTTCAAAGACTACGATGACAGGAAGAAACCATCAGAAAAGAATGATCCTCCCGATACAACCTTAGAAGGACCACGAGATGGATTGAGTCGAATGGCTTCCCCCGTGATAACCAAAGCCATGCCAACTTCCCAAGGGAGGTATCGCCCGATTCTCTTGGTGTTGAATACTATTCACGTTTGGCACCTAGGCAATCTGAGGCTCTCGGGAAGTGCTAAGGGCGCCGTTACCACGAACGACATTGACCTTTCAGGAGATGATCGGGCAAAGGTCTATCCACTTCACGAATTTTCTGATAGGCCAATACGAGAGGCTCTCCTTGACTTCACGGCCAAACAATGGAAATCGAAGGTGGAGGTTATATGACCAAACACCTCCTCGCAATCTCCATCGGTCCGGTACAAGACTTCATTGCCGCATCGCGACGCACAGCAGACCTCTACGCTGGCTCTCAACTCCTCGTTAACATTGCGAAGACGATTGCCAACTACATCGTTGAGAACAAACACGGTACACTCATTTTCCCGTCAAAGCCGAAGGAGGACGGGCCAAACAAAATTCTCGCCGAAATCACAGGTGGTGATCCAAAATCAATAGCCGAAGCCTGCGAGAATGTAGCCGTCGAATACCTCCGAGGCAATGAGAAAGTCCCAGGTGTGTGGAGCAAGGTCAAAGGGAAAATTCCCAAACTGGACGAACCCCTGGCAAACGCTCAAATTGAATCCTTTCTTGAATTCTACGCCGCATGGCTTCCGTGGGATGGTGACGATGCTACCTATGACGGTGTGAGAAGAAACCTCGACCGGTTACTGGCCGGGCGGAAGTCACTTCGCGATTTCAAACAGCCAAGCACACAAGCTGGACGTCCGAAGAGTCCCTTGGATCCTTCACGTGACTGTGCTCTTGAGGTCCATGGGACCGATTCAGTGCCATTCGAATGTCGGACCGATCCGCTTTGGCTCAAGGCTCGCGAGACATTGGATGCGCTATCGCTTTTGAAGCGTGTACTCGGGGACAAGTCAACGGTACACTCAACGTCGTACATGGCAGCAGAAGCCATTCTGCCGCTCGTAAGAGAACTTGCACTTCAGGATGACCAAACCGAACTGCGAACGGCGATCAACAAGCTTGATGAACTAGTACGCGAAACACCAGCCGGGATTGACATGGGCGACTTGATGTTTCCAAATCGGCTACAAGAAGAGGTTGAGTCGCTCGAAGAAGCCCAGAAGAAAAAGAATGACACGCGTCGAGGTGAAGTTTTACAATTGCTGAAGAATCCAAATATTGAGACTTGGCGGAAACTCATACTCAATGTTGCCAAGCATCTTGGGCACAAGGGGTCAGAGTGTCCACCGTACTACGCCATCCTCGTCGCCGATGGTGACGGGATGGGCGCTCTCATCGGAGAGTTGAAGGACATTGAGAAGCATCGCAATTTTTCTAAAGCGCTTTCCAGTTTTGCCAAGGAAGCAGCCGCCATCGTGCAAAAGAATAGCCATGGGCACCTTATCTATTCCGGCGGCGATGATGTTCTCGCTCTGCTTCCTGTAAACACCGTCTTACAATGCGCAGCAGATTTGGCCAAGGCATTCAAGAAAACTCTGGAGAGCGATGCCTATGTCAAGGAAGCTGTTGATAAGATGAAGAATGCAGGAAAAAAAGGCGGCACACTCTCCGTTGGGATTGCTGTAGTGCATCACATGGAGCCGTTGCTTGTTTCTCTTGAGCAGGCGCGCACAACAGAAAGGGCCGCAAAGAAGGAGAAACCTGCAATGGCAATCGCGTTGCACACCCGCGGTGGCGAACCACTCACAGTAGTTGAAAACTGGCAAGAAAGAGCGAGCATTGAAAACTGGCAATCGTGGGTGGGTGCTTTCCGGGACGAATTATCAAGAGGCTTTCCTTATGAGCTTCGACGACTCGCGAGGGAATTCAGCGGCACGGGCTTGACTGCGCAAGCCCTTCAAGCTGAGGCGAAGCGAATTTTGAAGAGGAAAAAAGGAGGTATTGAAGATAAGACAAGTGAGTCAGTCGCAACAGTCGAGAGTGCGATTGAGGGCGTGAAATCTCCGTCTGACCTTGAAGATCTGGCAAAGAAACTGACGATTGCCCGGTTCCTTGCAACATACCCGGAGGTGAAATCATGAGTGAGAAGATTCTTCGCATACTCGGACTTGATACGTTGTTATTCCGGGACGGGCGTCCATTTTCGAATGAGCCTGGCGCATTCAGCGCAAGGACGCTGACAGTTCCCTTGCCGGGAACGATTGCAGGTTTCTTACGGACGCGCCTTGGCAACAGGATGAAAGGTGCATGGAACCCGGACAAATCTGCTGAGGTGCTCAAGATTCCAGTATCAGGCCCCATCTTACACCTGAATAGCTCCCCTATGTTTCATACCCCAGCCGATGCACTCATCTACTGCGATGAGAAAGGTGGCAACAAGGGCAAGGTCATGTGCTTGCGACCTATACCCATGAAGGAACTAGATGGAACGAATATTCCTGACGGGATGCGGCCGATGGACGTGCTGGAGGATGTAAAACCAGAACCGGACTACAATCTCTGGACTTGGCAAGACATGCAGAAGTGGTTGCTGTATTCTTACGGGACGACCTTTCCGGTGCCAACGAAAATTCAAGGTTTGCCTATTGAGGAACGAGTGCACGTTGAGATTTCAGATGTTGGAACGAGTGAGGAGGGTAAACTCTTCAGCGCGCAGTTTCTCAGCTTCGAGCACCACATTTGGAAAGCGGATGAGAAAAAGCACGATAAGTGGTCACTGATTGCAAGGATCGAGACAGAGCGTGATGATCTCACCGGAGTTGGTCAACTCGGCGGAGAAAACAGGTCTGCAATTGTGGAGCTTGCTGAAGCAGGACATTGGCCGCCATGCCCGGATGACCTAAAGAAGAAGCTCGAATCTGCCAAGCTTGTTCGTATGGTCCTTGCTACGCCTGCAGTTTTTGCCTGCGGCTGGAAACCAGGATGGCTCGCTCCAAATTTGACTGGTTCTCCACCGTCTGCTTCAAGCTGTAAACTTAAACTTATTGCCGCAGCTATCAAGCGGCGCGAACCTGTCAGCGGATGGGATTATCTGAAAAGGGGGCCGAAAGCAGTGCGCTGGATGGTGCCGGCCGGTTCAGTCTATTTCTTTGAAGTCGAGGGAAACTCTGACATGCCTGTTCAAGACCTGTGGTTGAAATCTGTAAGTGATGAATTGTCACAAGATGGGTATGGGCTTGCCTTATGGGGAATTTGGAATGATAACAATCAGGAGAAATGAAATGAGCACAAAAGCCAAGCTACTGTATCTTCACGCAATCACTCCAGTCCATTCTGGTACAGGACAAGCAGCAGAAGTGATTGACCAACCGATAGCAAGACAAAAGGCTACAGGTTGGCCGATGATTCCCGCCAGCAGTCTGAAAGGAGTGCTTCGCGATTTGGTCAAAACAAAGGATGAACAGAAGGCAAATGAGTTGTTCGGTGATATCGAAAAAGCCGGACCAATCGTGTTCGGAGATCAGCGAATTCTCTGTTTGCCTGTACGCAGCTTCTTCGGTACGTTTGCCTATGTCAGTTGCCCATGCATATTGAAGCGATTGGAACGCGACCTAACAGCGATTGGAGTGCCCCAAGCGTTTGTCGTCAAGAACGCTGAAGTTGTGGATTCCAACGATTCACTAAAAATCCTCTTGCCAAAAGACAATAGCGTTTTGGTGAGTGGGAGCAAGGTGTATCTTGAGGACTTGGACTTGACCATTGACAGTCGAAAGGAAGTGGGGGACATCGCGGACAAGATAGCGCAAGTTCTATTTCCCAGCGATGGCAAGGAGTTTACTGCCCGCTTTGCAATCGTGTCGGACGAAGTGTTCAACTTTCTGAGCGAGACTGCCACAGAAGTACAAGCGAGAGTTGCTCTCGAGGACGATACCAAGGTCGTCCGAAAAGGCGGGCTTTGGTATGAGGAGGCAGTGCCAGCCGAGGCGATTTTCTGTGGACCAGTCCTTGTCGCTGACTACTACACAGAGAAGGAAACCATTCTGCAAAAGTTTAATGCAGCGTTGAAATCGGAACTGAAACAGCCGGCGTCAGAGAACACGCAACCAATCACGATTCAAATTGGCGGTAACGCGTCGGTTGGTCGCGGACTCTGCCGGGTGGTGATCGCATGAAAACGAGAGCACAGAGACACCTTGAGCTTGCTTCAGAACTTGTTTTAAAGGTTGCTCAGAAGTACCCACAAGAGGATAACAAGGTAAGGAAGACGTATGGCAGCCTATGCCACAGTTTTCCGGTGATGGTCCGAACGTGCGGCCTATGTCAGGCAGTAGCCTTCTCGAAGGCGAAAGCTGCAGGCGATGATAGCCGTATCGCAGATGCTCATCGGCTTCTTCTCGAACACCTGGGAGAACTCTTGCACGCCGTTAATTCGGCAATTAGCAAGGACGACGTGGTCTCTCCGATTCGGAGTGCAAGTGCCACAGTCTACATGCTCTACACGCGCCAGATTCTCACCTCTTGGATATATTTCAAGCGTTTCGCTGAATCTATTCTTAAGGTGCAGGCAGGGGAGAACGAACAACCATGACCCAACTACCATCAACAGCAATACGAGCGTGCCGCTCGGCTCTTGATGACTTGAACGTCGACCCTGAGCGCGCACATGCGGGCCTGACACTGGACCGGTACTTTCTCGCACACAAGCCGACCGACAAAAAGCAGCGGCAGGAGATGAAGGAGAAGCCCGAAGAAACAGTCTTAGAGACGGTTTCCGGAATCCAAGTGAATGATACATATCATACAGTGTTCGGGAGGTGGCAGAACATGCTAAAGCAACAATTCTGCGAAACCCTTAGCATGGAACTTGTTTCTTCACTTGCAGTTGGCCTCGGAAACGAAAGCCCGCTTGAGGCTGGACTGAGAGTTCATCACACCTATGGCATGCCCATCATACCGGGTTCGGCTATCAAGGGGATGTGCCTCCGAGGTGCACGAATTTTGAAAGACCAAGGGAAACTTGACGAAGCGCAGTTACGGCTTCTCTTTGGTAATACAAAGAGTGCTTCCTGCTTTGTTTTCTGGGATGCGTGGTACGATCCCGGCAGCCCCGAAGGGAAACCCTTCCATCGCGATGTCATTACAGTTCATCATCCTGATTACTATCAGAAAAAGAAGGATGCTTGGCCCACCGACTTTGACGACCCGACACCGGTGCCATTTCTTGTTGTGCGACCTAGTGCACGGTTTCTCTTTGCGATCAGTGCACAGAACAAGGAGTGGGGGGAGTACGCGAAAAACCTGCTTGTGTGGTGCTTGCAGAACCTTGGCGTTGGAGGGAAAACCAACGCGGGGTACGGGTACTTCCAGACAAGTGGTTCCGACAAAAAGAAAACGAGCAGTTTCCAGGCCGGCAGCAAGAACAAGGAGAGGAGCCATCCGCCAGTCTTTGATGAAAAGGTTGTCAAGGGCAAAGTTGTCCCCGCCAAGGTGCTTAGCAGTGAAGCTGGCAAAGTTACTGTCAGGCTGCACATCACGAACCCTCTTGACATGACGTTCACCTATCAGGCAGGCATTCAACCAGACACATGGATACTTGTGGAAGTGGCAAACGTTGACAAGCGGGGAAAACCTATCCACATCACATTTAAGCAATACCTTTAGCCGGAAGGTAATCCCATGAAATTCATCGCCAAATACGGACTGCTCGTTCCCTTGCAATAGGCAAAAATAACTTTACCGTAATCAAACAACCAGTGGAGTATTGAAATGAATTGGTGGGAATACATCGGAAATACGGCGAACATCATTCAAATCATCTCGGCAATTCCGCTGGCGGTCGGTGCATGGTTGTTGTTCACTCGCGCACGCCGGTACAAGCGAAAGCTCGAAGAGACGGAGAAAACACTCAGTGCGAAACCCATGGGCTTAGTGCTGTCAGTGAGTGGAATGGATGTTACCGAGCAAGTGAGACAGTGGCTCCACAAGAACGTCGGTACAATGGATATCGAAACGTATCACAAGCCAGGTGGGGTTACAAGAGAGAATATTGGTCAATTCATGACAGATATTCTCAAAGTTAAATCGGAGATGACACGCAAGGGCGTTACCGAAGTTCATCTTTTCTTGATGGCCCCAGTTGCTTTCGGAGCTGCTGTGGGTGCGATTCTTGATAACTGGGTCCAAGTAAAAGTCTATCATCTCAACCGGGAAAAGAACGAGTACGAGTATTGGACGTATCTGCATAAAGGGTTTATCCCAGGACTTGATGACTCGTTGCTAAAGGAAATCGGCGAATAGCCCCCTATGCTCCTCAACCTCTCCAATCACCCCTTGTCAAAATGGTCGCACGAGCAGCGCGAGGCGGCGGAGAAACAGTTCGGCACGGTTGAGGACATTCCTTTTCCGCAACTCGACCCCGCGGCGTCACTCGAATCGATCAGGGAGATTGTTCAGCAGTACGTGTGGAAATGCGAGGAGCGGATTGCAGAGAACACAACAACGGAGTCCAACGCCGTTCATCTTATGGGAGAGTTTACGTTCACGTACTTGTTCGTGAAAGAGATGGAACCACGCGGCATCCTCTGCGTCGCTTCGACAACCGAGCGGATTGTGACGGAAAATCCCGATGGCTCAAAGACGACAGTATTCAAGTTTGTCCAGTTCCGCCCATATTTTGTCGCCAACAGTTAGGACATGAGGTCAATGAGGTTCTCTGCGAAGTTCACGTTTTCAGATATCTTTAGTTCGCTCTTTGATGCACGCATCCCGTTATTGTTTGTTCTTGCTTCCGTGGCATTCGGCATTGCCGGGAATGCTGCGTTCGCTCTCTTCCTTGGTTATCTCGACAAGGTAAATCAGGGGTGGCTCTGGTCTGCGCTTGCGGGGTCTATCACAATGTTGTTTCTCATCGCTTGGGGAATACAGGTTGTGCTGAGGTTCCGTATGCGAAGATCAACGCTTGATGGAAGCGAAGCATTCGCGATTCATCGAAAAGGCGTGATCTACACTGTCGGGAAGTCGAAGGATCTCCTTCTTGCATCGTATGAACGTCAGAGACCGGAATATGTCGGCTTCCTCTGTACTAAGGAATCCGAAGCGCGTGCGATGGATACGGTCAATGAATTCGGAATCTCTGTGGAGCACTGGGACAAGCAAGAAGTCGATCCGTGGGACATCAAGTCCGTTCACGCCAGTACCGGCAAGCTGTTGCAGTTTATGGAAGGAAAAAAGCTATCGCATGAGGAGAGTGTCCTCGATCTGACAGGCGGACTTACAACGCTCTCCATTGACGCGTTCAAAGCCGCCGAAGAGCATGGAGTTGATACCCAATATATCCGTTCCGAATATGACACCAACGGCAAGCGAATTTCCGGAACGGAGGTGGCCATTCTGCTCACACGAAATCAGAGCACATAGGAGCGTGCCGCATGAACCCAACTCCCGCCCACTCACCTCTTCACCCCCTCCGCTTCGCCAAATTCACCCTTCACCTCGAAGCCACGGAAGACCTGTTCCTTCCCCAGTACAAAGGCTCCACATTCCGCGGGGGATTCGGCAATGCACTCAAGAAGGCCGTGTGCATGACCAAGACATTCGACTGTCCGCCCTGTTTGCTTCAGCACAATTGCCCCTACATCAGCATCTTCGAGCCGAAAGTGGACAAGACTACTGCCGACTTGCTGAGGATAGGCCGCGATGCCACACAGCCGTTTGTGTTGGAACCGCCGCTGACCGAACAGCGCCCATTCAAAAAAGGGGAACCCCTTACCGCAGGCCTTATACTGATTGGAAAGGCAATGGATATGCTGCCGTACTTCATCCATACGTTCACGGTGCTCGGCGAACGTATCGGCTTGGGGATGGCTAAAGGGAAATTTGTAGTCCGTCACGTGACCGATGAGGATGGCGCCACGGTGTACGACGGACAAACGCAAATGCTCAAAAGCTCATATCGCATTGTTCAGTTTACAGACCTTACCGGCAACACTCCGCCGCCGCAGGAACTGACACTCAAGTTCCTCACGCCGACACGCATCAAGTCGAGCTACAGGCAGAACAGCAGGCACCTGATCCGAATGAAAAATGCGGAGAACGTCCTGACACTCATTGAATCACTCTACCACCGCCTCTTTACATTGACGAACCTCTACTGCCGCCCCGATGTGCAAGACTATCGTGAACACAAGTTAGACCTTGTCTCAACAAAGGTACACTTGGTGAAATCAAACGACCCGTGGGACGATTGGGAGCGCATTTCCAATCGGCAAAGAAAAGATGGTCACCCGACAAAGATGAAATTAGGCGGTTTCGCCGGTGAAGCGACAATTGGAGGTGAGCTTTCGGACTTCGTTCCCCTGCTCAAAGCGGGCGAGTTCCTGCACGTGGGGAGCGGCGCTACGTTTGGACTCGGGAAGTTCGTGCTAACCCCTTGACTGGGAACTACTGCGAACGTGCATACCTACCACGCACAGCTTGCCTCATACTCCTCTCTCTACGCTGCCTGGGATCGTGTTGCCGCCAACGACGGCGCTCCGGGGGTTGACGGCGTTTCGGTCAACAAGTTCGATGTGAACTTCGAGCGGCATTTGGAGCGGCTGCATACAGAGCTGACAACATTCACGTACCACACTCTTCCGCTGAGACGGTACGAAATTCCGAAACCCAACGGCAAGGTACGCTTTCTCGCTGTTCCCGCTGTCCGCGATAGAGTTGTACAATCCTCCGCCATGATCGTTCTTCAACCCGTTGTCGAACGCGAGTTGGAGACGTGCAGCTTTGCCTATCGTCCGGGACTATCACGTCTCACTGCTATCGAGCATATCCGCCAACTGCGCGATGAGGGATATCGCTGGGTTCTCGATGCCGACATCGAAAGTTTCTTCGACAATGTGGAGTTCGGTCTTCTACTCAGGCGGTTTCGTCAGCTCGTCCCGGAAAACCCGACCGTTGCACTTGTCGAGCAGTGGATTAAAGCTCCCGTTCTCGTGCAGGGCACGCTTGTGAAACGCACCAAGGGCATCCCGCAAGGATCGCCCATTTCGCCGGTGCTTGCCAATCTGTTTCTTGACCGGTTCGACGAAGAACTGCTCAAGCGCAAACACCGGCTCGTACGCTATGCCGACGATTTCGTCATTCTCTGCAAGACAAGACCCCGCGCTGAAGAAGCGCTGAAGCTGACCGAAGACGTACTCGCTTCGTTCGAGCTACACCTCAACAAGGAAAAGACCTCCATTACTACGTTTGACCAGGGGTTCAAGTACCTTGGAGCAATCTTCCTTAAAGGGATGATTATCCCGTCCAAGAAAACAAAGCTGCGAAAGGGAGGAAAAGCCATGACGCGACAACGCAGGCAATCAGCGAAGAACGATCCGAAGGACCGCACCCCGACTGTTCCCGACGCAAAGACCGCAGCAGGCCCTCCCCCTGATGAAACGAAGCCGACGGAATTCGGCACGGAGCTGTTAGACGCACTTTCAGCAAAGAACATGACCATTGCCGATCTTGTTTCCGGGCAGCAGGAGAACGAACCCCGTCCCCTTCCCGCCGACATCTCCCCGTTCATGCGCACGCTCTACATCCAGGAGCAAGGCTGCTGGCTCAAGTACAGTCACGACAAATTCATCGTATCCACAGGCGGCGAAGAGGGCGTGGCCTTGCAGGAAATCCCGACCATGAAGGTGAGTCAAATCATGGTCTTTGGCAGTTGTCTCATTACACCTGCCGCCATGCGGTATGCACTGTTGCACTTCATTTCCATCACACTCCTCTCGTCCCGCGGGCAATACTTCGGACGGATAGAAAACACGGAAGGCGCGGATGTTACCCTGGAGCGGCTGCAATTCCGGCGCTCCGCAGACGCGGCGTTCGTTCTTGCCACGGCAAGAAACTTCGTCGAAGGGAAGCTGGAAAACACGCGGCTCTTTCTGCAGCGCCACCGCCAGAAACAGCGCGAGCAGGAAGTCAGCAACGCCATTGAACAGCTCAAGCGAGTCTCTGCCGGGCTTGTCCGTGCCGATACGCTCGACGCCGTTCGGGGGTATGAGGGCCGCGCCTCAGCCATCTTCTTCAGCGTGTACGACGATCTGTTCACTGCGGAGGGTTTTACATTCGAGAAGCGCATACGCCGCCCGCCGACCGACCCGGTGAATGCCATGCTCAGCTTCGGGTATACATTGCTTTTCTACAATATCTACTCGCTTGCACGCGTCCACCGCCTCAACCCGTACGTCGGGTCCTTGCATGCAGACAAAACCAACCATCCCGCGCTTGTCAGCGACCTCATCGAAGAATTCCGCTTCCTCATCGAAGGCATGGTGCTCGGCATTATTAACAAACGGCTTCTTGCACCGGCGGACTTTTCCCGTGCATCGGCTGAAGACAAATCCGCAGCAGACGATGCCCGGCCCACAGCCTGTATGCTGAGCGACGAAGCGCGTAGAGTGTTCATTGGCGAATTCGAGCGCCTCATGCACCGGACAGTAACACATCCCCCCACTGGCTACACCGTCACCTATCGCCGGTGCCTCGATCTCCAGGTGCAAAACTACGTGCAACACCTGCGCGACGAAAAACCATATATCCCCTTCAGCAGACGCTAACCAACGAGGTGCCCTTGTGTTTATTTTGATTTCTTACGACATTGCCGACGACAAACAGCGGACAAAAATCGCCAAACTCCTCGAGGCGCACGGCAGCCGCGTTCAGTACAGCGTCTTCGAGTGCAACCTGACCGAAACGCAGCTGAGCCTGCTGAAGACGAAATTGGCAAAACGTGTGGCGGTAGAAGACAGTATCCGTTTCTACCGGCTGTGCAAAGAATGCACAAAACGCATTGACATTCTCGGCACGGGAAAAGTGACCGTTGAACGGCAATACTACATTGTCTGACTCGCATCTTGATGCGTACACGGTCCTAAGAGACCGGAATTTGAGGAGTACGGTCCGGGAATGTACTTTACGGGCAGCACTTTGACCTGGTTCTCCATGCAGACGACGCAACCGTAGCGAAACCTTGTTACTTATGCCCAAGAAAGGAGGAAAATAACGATTTCAAAAGAACAAGCAACAAAGGAAGGCAATCTTCCATGCAGACACTGCCGTAACACATTGTGGCAGAAAGGGGAAAAAAGGGGTGGATTTGAAGAGACCTGATATGTTCAGAGGGATTGAAACTAGACTCCTTCACGTCGATCGGTAATTGGACCTCGAAATTTGAAGAGACCTGATATGTTCAGAGGGATTGAAACTGCCACTCCGCCCGCGTTCCACATGGTCTCGTAGACATTTGAAGAGACCTGATATGTTCAGAGGGATTGAAACAGCCCCGCGAGGGCTTTGACCGCCCTATGTTTTTTAAGGATTTGAAGAGACCTGATATGTTCAGAGGGATTGAAACTCTGTCTCCGCAGAACACGATGGCGACGAAGTGGTGCTATTTGAAGAGACCTGATATGTTCAGAGGGATTGAAACGTATTTTGTTCCGACTTTGTTGAGGATGTAGGTAATATTTGAAGAGACCTGATATGTTCAGAGGGATTGAAACTTCAACAATCTTCTCGCCTCCCGCAATTCAGTAGTGGATTTGAAGAGACCTGATATGTTCAGAGGGATTGAAACTCAACTGTACCGTCATTGTAGTGGTTAATAAAGACCGTATTTGAAGAGACCTGATATGTTCAGAGGGATTGAAACGGAGTGTGCCCAGCCAAGTCATCACCTTTTCGTACTATTTGAAGAGACCTGATATGTTCAGAGGGATTGAAACTCTGGTACGAGCGATGCCCATACCCAGTGCAACACTAGATTTGAAGAGACCTGATATGTTCAGAGGGATTGAAACTACCCTTCCTTACCCACCATGTACTGGTAGTAACCTTATTTGAAGAGACCTGATATGTTCAGAGGGATTGAAACTGAACACCAGTAACTTGCCCGTTGATTGGCGCAAATTTGAAGAGACCTGATATGTTCAGAGGGATTGAAACGAGTCTCCCTCTATTGTAGCGTACGTCACGAGGGTGGATTTGAAGAGACCTGATATGTTCAGAGGGATTGAAACCTGCTTTTTGTAGATAGGAGCTACTGCAAGCGCCTGAAGATTTGAAGAGACCTGATATGTTCAGAGGGATTGAAACTCTGCATCGTCATTGTCACGCCTGACTAAGACTGCATTGCCAATTTGAAGAGACCTGATATGTTCAGAGGGATTGAAACTGTCTTGTCGAGATGACCGGAGACGATTTTGTCGACATTTGAAGAGACCTGATATGTTCAGAGGGATTGAAACTTGTTGGTAGGATCGTCAGTTGTGCTCACTCAATACCTCAATTTGAAGAGACCTGATATGTTCAGAGGGATTGAAACTTGATACATACCCGTTGTTGCAGTGATTCCTGTTGACGAATTTGAAGAGACCTGATATGTTCAGAGGGATTGAAACCATTGTATTTTTCGACGGCTGTCATCATGTCAGCGTGATTTGAAGAGACCTGATATGTTCAGAGGGATTGAAACCATTGTATTTTTCGACGGCTGTCATCATGTCAGCGTGATTTGAAGAGACCTGATATGTTCAGAGGGATTGAAACTCTGATACGCCATGAGTGCTTCGGGGTCTTTCTTGTAGATTTGAAGAGACCTGATATGTTCAGAGGGATTGAAACCGAGATTGCAGACATGGTATCTCTCAGTGTGCGCTTCGTGGATTTGAAGAGACCTGATATGTTCAGAGGGATTGAAACCTACTCTCTACTGCAGTTTTCAAAGTACTTTGCTCAAATTTGAAGAGACCTGATATGTTCAGAGGGATTGAAACCTTTTGCCACTATTTCAGCCGTTGTGGCATCCAGCATTTGAAGAGACCTGATATGTTCAGAGGGATTGAAACTTTCAGAAACCCCAAACATTTGGGTTTCTGACTGCCGAATTTGAAGAGACCTGATATGTTCAGAGGGATTGAAACCTAACTGATACCCTAAACGAACTCGGTGCTGAAAAAGCACTCATTTGAAGAGACCTGATATGTTCAGAGGGATTGAAACTGTACTCCTTCGGGTACGTGTAGTTGGAACGAACTTATTTGAAGAGACCTGATATGTTCAGAGGGATTGAAACTTTGTAACGTTCCGGATGTTCGCACACCGCAAACTCGTATTTGAAGAGACCTGATATGTTCAGAGGGATTGAAACCCAGCTCAGCGAAAAAAGGTCCCACGCTTTCCGGAATTTGAAGAGACCTGATATGTTCAGAGGGATTGAAACCTGTCAGATACTATATAGCGGAATGTGCCTTCGTATATTTGAAGAGACCTGATATGTTCAGAGGGATTGAAACTGTGTTGGGGAAATAGTGGCAACAACCCGTACCGTATCAATTTGAAGAGACCTGATATGTTCAGAGGGATTGAAACTGAGCTGACCAGCGGTCAGGTTCTGGGACGCGAAGTATTTGAAGAGACCTGATATGTTCAGAGGGATTGAAACCTTGGACGATCCACGCGGCCTGGGGGATCGTGATCTATTTGAAGAGACCTGATATGTTCAGAGGGATTGAAACCGAAGTTGATCGAGGCGAGAGCGAACGAGATGGCGAATTTGAAGAGACCTGATATGTTCAGAGGGATTGAAACGAAAAATTCAAGCCATTCCTTCTTGGAAATCTTGATATTTGAAGAGACCTGATATGTTCAGAGGGATTGAAACGCTTCACCGTGCGCTCGTGGAGCAGTGCAGTGAGGCATTTGAAGAGACCTGATATGTTCAGAGGGATTGAAACCACGGCGTCGTAGTCGAGCAGCTGCCCGATGTAAATTTGAAGAGACCTGATATGTTCAGAGGGATTGAAACGCGTCCGCCAATACGAATGAAATCACCCTTCTCGACCATTTGAAGAGACCTGATATGTTCAGAGGGATTGTCCCGATAGCTTGTGCCGCCGCAGGTAAATCGCAGGAGGCGGCACATCGGGATCCCGCCGCGAGGGGTACAGCGCGGAAGGCGGGAAAACCTGCCATGCGAAGCACAAAGCAATTGCGTATCTTCTGAAAAGACCTGCCTGCCCGCCGTGCTTTATCTTTGGGCGGGCCTACCCACCGAAGCGACTTGCCCGCCGAAACGGAATGCAGCGGGAGCGTAGGTGGGATAAGTTCAGAGAGATTAACCGGGTCGTCGTGGACCAATCCATAACGACAAACTGCGCAAGGCTGAGTTAGCCCGAAAAGGCGCTGACGGTGTCACGGAATGCCTGCCCGCCTCCACGGGGTCCGTGAAAACGGTAGGCAGGCGTGACGGCCGAGCTAACCAGCAAGTATCTCACCCCTTCAGGGTGATGTGGTGTTCGTGTGTTTTTATCACTTGGGACTTCGTCCCAAGCTGTAGTATCTGACCCCCTCGGGGTCATGCCCACAGAATCATCTCCCTCCCTTCTCCTTCCGGCAGGTATTTTAACTGGGCGGCCGTGGACCATTCCATGACGACAAACTGCGCAAAGCATGATTGTCCGGAAAATGCGCTGGTAGTGTCACGGAATGGTCCGTGACACCCTTGTTCAATATCATCACCATCATGGTACTGTCGGTATTTGCAGGATGGATGTTCGGGGAGTTTGTGTGATGGCTGATCTTCCTGATTCCCGTTACAGGGTGATCTCACCCTTTCAGGGTGTCGTATTGTTCTTTCGTATATAAAATCTCGGGACTGCGTCCCAAGCTGTAGTATCAGACTCCTTCGGAGTCAACACGAGATGGAAGCATTCGCCGGCACTGTCCGACCCCAACGGCTTGCCCGCCGTGCCTTACCTTTTGGCGGGGGTCAGATAGTAAAGCCGGGGACAAAGTCCCCGGAAAAAAGACACACCAACAATCCCGACAAGCAACCCTGAAAGGGTTGGATACTCGCAGCAGTTATTGAAGAGAAATTGCCTCACTGCGCAATGGTCAGCTACATACGCGTCAATGAACATCAACGAATCAGGAACATCATCATGAACTGTATTCACCACTTTTACCTGGGTCGTCGTGGACCAATCCATGACGACAAACTGCGCAACGCTGAGTTGTCCCGGAGATGCGCTGTTGGTGTCACGGAATGGTCCGTGACACCCGGGTTAACACCCTTTCCCTGAATTGCTGCATCTAATCAGGTACATTGTGTTCGGCAGGGTTACGAACTTCTTCACCAATCGAACGGTTACCACTTGGCGTCGGACAAGTTTCACTGGTATGACGGCTGGTTCTATGACCGCTGGATAGCTCCGCATCAGGATGAGATGTTTGCTCGCATCAGGGAGATCATTGAGCCTCAGTCCAGCGTTCTTGATGTAGGCTGCGGCACGGGACGTCTCGCATTTCTGCTTGCAGACACATGCGATCGAGTTCTGGGAATAGACCTTTCGAGCCGTAATGTAGCAACAGCCCGGCTTGTTCTTTCAAAACACTCGCGGGCAAATGTTGCATTTTCACACACGACTGCGTCCGAATTGCTCTCCGCAAAAACTGATTACTTCGACTATGCGGTACTCACGTATGTTCTTCATGAGGTGCCGATTCAGGAGAGAGTGCAGTTGTTGCGCGATATCGCCGGGTTGGCACGGACAATCATCATAGGCGACTACCTTGTTCCGCAGCCCGCCGGACTGCTGTCCGTATTCAATGAGATGGTGGAATTTGCGGCAGGCCGGGATCACTACAGGAACTACAAGGCATTTACCGAGCACGGCGGCATAGGGGGTATCGTTTCAACGTTGAAGTTCAGAGTCGTGAAAGAAATTCGGAATTCCCCCCGCAACAGTCACATCGTTGTACTTCAGAGTCACAATGCATAGATTCTGGCTGACGAGAGGTGGAGCATAGTATGGATACAATACTCCTCACAGTAGGTACTGAAACCCTCAAGGTCACGATGTTGGTTCTGGTGATGATGGTGATCGTTGACCTTGTAAATGTGTGGACACGCGGGAAAATCGCCGTTGTCCTCAAACATGGAAGGCAATGGCGCCAGTACGTGGTTGCGTCATTCATCGGGGCTGCGCCGGGATGCGTTGGGGCATTCACCAACGTATCCTTGTATATCCATGGTATGATCAGCTTCGGCGCGTTGGTTGGCGCTATGGCTGCAGTTTCGGGTGACGAAGCGTTCGTCATGTTGGCGATGTTTCCGGACACGGCGCTGTTCCTGTTTGCTTTGCTCTTCGTCATTGGAATCGGGGTTGGATGGACTGCGGATCGACTGATAAAGAAATGGAATATCCAAACCTGCACAGATTGCGACTCCACTCTTATCCATCCCAGGCATGAAAACGTCATGCACTACATCAAGGAACATGTCTGGGACCATATCATTCGAAGGCACTTGTGGAAGACTGCGCTCTGGACGTTCGGAGCGCTGCTTGTGGTCGAAATAGGGCTCAAACAATGGAATCTCGAAGCGCTTGCATCTGAATACGCACTTTGGCTCCTTTTTCTCGGGGCTCTTATCGGTTTGATTCCTGAATCGGGCCCTCACCTGATTTTCGTGACGATGTTTGCCAACGGCCTGATTCCCTTTTCCGTTCTTTTTACAAGTTCGTTTGTTCAGGATGGACACGGTATGCTACCGATGCTCTCGTATTCTGTGAGAGATTCAATGCTCATCAAGGCGTTTAACATCGTGTTTGGAGTAACAATAGGCCTCGGCTTTTATGCGTTTGGTTGGTGATTTTTGAAACCTTCTGTAAACAGAAACATTACCACAAGAACTATCATGACAGGACAACATATGGAAACGGGCAATGGAGGTTTCCATCAAAGGTGTTTCGCCTGCGGAACAGAAAATCCGAACGGATTGCACCTCCATTTTGAACGGGAGGGAGACACAAATACCGGAACAGTGACACTTGACAGCAACTTTCGAGGATATGAAGGAATGACACAAGGAGGCATTGTTGCAACCATTCTCGACTCTGCCATGGTGCAACTGCTGCATGACTTGCTTGGCAGTAGTCCTGTAACCGCCAGATTGGATGTTCGCTATCTCAACACAACTCCTCTCCGGCGGCCGCTTACGGTAAAAGCACGAATGACGAAACAACGCGGAAATATGTGCTGGGCCGAGGCCGAGATCATTGAAGCAACGGATCGTTGCGCAACCGCCTCGGGGGTTTTCAGAGTATTCTGTCAAGAACCGCCAAATCATCAAAGCTGACACGTATCCGCACAGTATTCGAAGCAGTAACAACGCAAGGTATAGTGAACTGAAGACATTCTCACGTATCATTTCAACTTTGGAGCAACATGACTAACGAAAGCATCAAGATTGCATTTGTCACCGACGACGGCATTACCATCTCATCTCACTTTGGACGGGCACACTTCTACGAAATTGTCACGTTGGAAAACGGCCGGATCGTTCATCGGGAACGTCGCGAAAAGTACGGGCATCATACCTTCTCTTCCACCGAAGAACGTCATGAGCACGGACACACCGAACATGGATTTGATGACGCATCGAGGCGCAAGCATGACAGCATGATCGCTGCAATTGTAGATTGTCAGATTCTTGTCGCGCGTGGGATGGGCGAAGGCGCATTTCATCACTTGAAGGATGCAAATATTACTCCGATTCTCACCGATCTTAAAGAGATTCAACCAACGTTGCAGGAATATATCAAGAACGGCCTGATCAATCACGCAGAACTGTTGCATTAGACAACGAGAAGGAGAGGGAGAAGGAGAAGAAAACATCCTCGGAAGACCAACTGCACATGTAGCATGAGTTATGAAAATCGAAGATCTGACACGGGAAGAGCTGCTCACACTCGTCGAAGTATATGCAAAGAATTGGCTCGCCCACGACGGATGCTGGTTTCTCGCAGCAGAGAAAACACTCGGCATGGAGACGGCAATTGAGTTGGACACGAAATCGTGGGCGTGTTTCTCCCCCGTCGAAGGGCGGCGTATCATGCAGGCGTTTGGTATTCCGGAGAATGGAGGACTTGACGCTTTGGAGGAAGCTCTTGGGTTGAGATTGTACGCAGCCATCAACCGACAAGAAGCGGAGCGCGTAAACGAAAATACACTCCGCTTCCGTATGGTGGAATGCAGAGTTCAGCAAACGCGGGAGCGGAAGGGACTACCCCTTTTCCCCTGTAAGTCCGTCGGAATTGTCGAGTACACAGGTTTTGCAGAGACCGTGGATTCCCGTATCAAAACAACATGCGTGCACGCTCCGCCAGACTCAACAACCGGAGGCTATTGCGATTGGGAATTCACCTTGCGCCGCTGAACCGGAGCGCAACCATGGGCGCTTGATGATTCCGAGAAGAAACCGGAGGCGAAGAAGTTATTCGGCCACTGCTTCCTCTTTCTTCGCACCACTCATCACTTCCATTCCGTATTCAAAGCCGCGTTCGAATGCCTTCATGTTCAACTCTTCCGTACCTTTCGGTACCGAGGCAAGCACGGCCTGCTCCATCGCCTTCTTGCCGACAATCCGTGTCACAGCCGTCAGAAAGCCCATCATCACGATATTCACGACGAGCTTTTTGCCGAGTTCTTCAGCGATGCGGGTGGCAGGAATGGAAAAATGCCTGATATCCTTCCGAAGATTGTGGGCCTTGACCAACTCCTCTTCCGTGATCAACACGCCTCCCGTCGCCAGTTCGGGTGAGAATTTCGTGTATGCCTCCTGCGACATGACGATCATGAGTTCGGGAGACGTGATATACGGATATGCAATCGGCTCCTGCGCAACTATCACCTGGGCGCTGCAAGCGCTTCCCCGCGCCTCAGGCCCGAATGCCTGAATCATCGTGGCATGTTTTTCGTCATAGATCGATGCCGCCCTGCCGATGATGTACCCGCTGAGAATAACCCCCTGACCGCCGAACCCGCCGATTTTGATTTCTGTTCTTGACATTGCGTTATCCTTTGTATGGCACGTATGCGGCACCGAGCTTTTGTTGATAGTATTCGTTCATGACGTCGAGGTACGTCGGGCGTTCCTTGTCGACGAACTTGCCGACAACAATCTTGCCCTGAAACTCCAACGGAATTGTCCTTGTATCGGCGCCATTACGGATTTCGCTGTTATCGCGGTAGAACATCATCTGATCCAATCCGTCGCCGAGTTTGTTCCTTCGACTGTACAGCGTCGGGCACGGAGCCATTACTTCGATAAAGGAGAATCCCTTCTTCGCCAAAGCCTCTTTGATAGATTTGGTAAGATGACGAACGTGGAACGCAGTCCACCGCGCCACATACACCGCGCCGCATGATTCCGCAAGGTACGGCAGGTTGAACGACTGCTCGTAGTTGCCGTACGGGGTCGTGGAGGCCGTCGCCGTCATCGGGGTTGTGGGGGCAACCTGCCCGCCCGTCATACCATAGATGAAGTTGTTGACGAGAATAACTGTCATGTCCACATTGCGGCGAGCCGCGTGAATGAAATGATTGCCGCCAATCGCCGTCAAGTCGCCATCGCCGCTGTAGACAACCACTTTGAGTTCGGGATTGGCGAGCTTGAGTCCGGTGGCGAAAGGAATTGCCCTTCCGTGGGTTGTGTGGAACGAGTCGAGATTCACGTACCCGGCCACACGCCCCGTGCAGCCGATACCTGAAACAACGGCAACTTTCTGCAAATCGAGTCCGCTGGTTTCCAACGCATGCGCGAAACAATTCACCGTTGTTCCGATGCCGCAGCCCGGGCACCAGATATGCGGCATCCGGTCCATGCGAAGAAACGACTCGACAGTATTGGATGGAACCGCCTGCTCGACTTCAAAAACCTCTTGTCCCATGATTATCCTTTTGCGCTCTGCTTGATGACGTTGTAGATATCCTTCGGGTTGTGTACCGTACCGCCCGCATGACCAACAAGTTCCACCCGCGCTTTTCCTGCCGCGCATCGTTCCACCTCATACACCATCTGGCCTAAATTCAACTCGGGAACGACAAACGACTTCACTTGTGCCGCAAGCTCCCGAATGCGTGATTCGGGAAAAGGCCACACAACAACAAGCCGGAGATGACCGACTTTGATTCCTTCCTTTCGTGCCTGGTCAATAGCCGGAATCGCCGTGCGTGATGAAATGCCGTATGTTACCACAACAACATCGGCCCCTTCTACTTCATCCTCGATATATTCGACAATCTTGTGCGCATTATGTTTGATCTTGTTGACGAGCCGGGGGATGAGTTTCTCCTGCGTTTGAACAGTCATGCTCGGATATCCTCGCTCGTCGTGCGTCAATCCCGTGACGTGAATGTTGAACCCGTCGCCTGCCTTTACCATTTCGGGAACGAGATTGCCGTTAGTTTTGTAGGGAAGATATTCGGACTTTGCGCCTTCGTAGAACTTGCGCGGCACAATCTCAATCTGATCGGCCGGAGGAATCACGACCCGCTCGGTCATGTGACCGACACATTCATCCATCATGAACATCACCGGTACACGGTATTCCTCGGCAAGATTGAACGCCTTGATAGTGAGATCGAAACATTCCTGCGGCGAATTCGGAGAGAGGGCAATAACGCCGTAATCCCCATGCGAACCCCACCGCGCTTGCATCATATCGCCTTGGGCAGGCTGTGTCGGCAAGCCGGTTGATGGGCCGGCCCGCTGCACATCCACAAACACGCAAGGCGCTTCCGTCATTGCCGCAAGCCCGATATGTTCCATCATCAACGAAAAACCGGGACCCGATGTCACGGTCATTGCCTTCTTCCCCGCCCACACAGCGCCTTGAATTGCAATGGAGGAGGCAATCTCATCTTCCATTTGAATGAACATACCGCCGACATACGGAAACCGCGCCGCAATCCGTTCAACGACTTCCGTTGAAGGCGTGATCGGGTATCCGGCAACGAAGCGGCATCCCGCGGCAATTGCGCCCTCGGAGCAGGCATGATCACCGTCGAGAAAGTGGAAGCCCGTCAATACTCCTTTAGGATCTGCTTTCACGCGGTTACTCCTTGTTTCTTCTTCTTGTTGACGAAACCGTAAATTGCAAAATCGGGACACAGCAATCCGCAGATGTTACATCCGTTGCACAACTCCTGCGCAATCAGCACCGGCGGATGATACCCCTTTGCATTGTATTGCTCGGAGAATTTCAGCGCCGTTGTGGGGCAGAACTCGATGCAAAAGCCGCAGCCTTTGCACCGCTCTACTGTTACAACCAGCGACCCGACGCCTTTCCTGGTCGCTTGTTCTGATGTGGCCATTCGTCGATCCTGACATTGAAAATGATAGAATTACCTTATTTCCATCATAATTCGCGCCAACAGAAAATGGGCAAATCAAACAAAATAAGGCATTCTTCTCCCTCTGATTATCATATCTGAAAATAGGGGAAGTCAGTTTCTTGAATTTGGAAATGCCTCTGTTGAGAAATTCAGCAGGGTGCACTTGTAGAATCGACAGTTTTTAGAAACCATGGACCGGAAGAAAAGTGTTAATATGAGCAGCAAAGACCCAAGCTCGGAACGGCACACATATTGACCCTGCATATTCCCGAACCCGTATCTCTTCACTAACCAAGGGAATGTCGTTTGAAGAAATCTATCCTGATTGTTCTTGGGCTTTCATTCGCACTTATTAATTGTGGATGTAATGTTACCGAGTCGCCTGTAGATTCCTTGCAACACGGCCTCATAGAACATCATGAGAATCCTGCGGGCATTACTACTCCCGGAGTTTCAACAGGAACATTACTCAAGTTGCCCAGACCTCTGCTCTCGCAACCCAACAGTGTGCGTGTTACAAAATTAGTATCGCCATCCGGAACGACAATCCTGAGCGGAACGATCAGCTACGTAACCGAGAGGTTCGGCGTTGCCCTGTTCGACGTAAAATTTACAGTTCCTGGCGGAGCTGTAAACACCGCGACGTCCGTTACAATGACGATTGACAGTTCGCATACCGTAATCAGATTCCAGCCGGAGGGACTGCAATTTCTCAAGTCCGCATCGTTGGATGTTACGCTGATCAATCTCGATCCGTTCTCTCCGCGTGAAATCATCAAGTTCGTGCATGTTACTTCCTCGGGCAGTTTTGTTCCTCAGGACTTTGAGAAGATCACGATAAGCGGCGCTATCGGAAACATCCTACTGAAAAAAGGCAGGGTCAACCACTTCTCGGCGTACGGGTTCGGAAGGCTGACATCAGAGGAAAACTGGTACTGACATTCACGTCAGATTCTTAGGTGTCCTTCAATACCTTTGATGAGTCTGTCCATATCCTGATGAAAATCGGGGTCGGGGCGGACGGCAATTCCGTTGCGGTAGGAAAGGGAATGAAGGGATGTCGGCAGATCGCCTTCGCGCGGCATTTGCGCCCCCTGTACGAGAACAGGCACAACAGGAATGTCGCGTTGGAGTGCGGCTTCAATTTCTACCCTGACAAAATCACGTTCATCGTTCAATCGACTTCCCCCTTCTCCGGAAACCCACTGTTTGCCGATAACCGCGATAAGAACGTCGCATTTTCCGACCGAGTCTCCGAGATGCTTTCGGAAATCAACGCCCAAGGGAATTGAATCGACATCTTTGAAAACGGATTGCTTTCCGAAGTGCTGACTCAGACGATCGTACATCCGTCCGGTTACATCACTGCTGTCTTCACGCCGGTAGGAAATGAAGACAGTCGGAGCGGCGGCAACCGGGGCCGGAGACTTTTTCTTTTTCTTTGATCGGGAAGGAACAGATTTGGGAGACCACACCTTCGGGGGTTGCTTGCCGGCTGTGGTCGCTTCCGTCCCGTCCCGTTTCTCAGCCCACGATTTCCAAATGTATCCTACCACTACCAGGACAATCACTGCGATCCCGACGTAGAGTTGGAAGTCCCAAAAACCCCAAGAATCCTCCGGCTCATTCGAAGGCAGTTGGTACACGATCATCCCGAAAAGTATCCGGATTGCAGGCATGGGTCCTCATCAATCATGTTAAAAAACGTAGTCAAGCGTTACCGTTCAATTCGGCACCCCGAGTGCCACCCTCCGGCGAACTGCGAACATTCCAACCCGGAAGAAATACGTCAGCCAGGCAACAATGCCGGTCAGTTTTGCCCCGTCTTCAAACAAGTACCTGTCCAATTGCGGTGGTTTGTAGAAATCGAGTACGACTGACGCCCCAAAAAAGAAGAGTGCTGTCGCGAGAACCATGTACTCCGTGTTCAATATCAGGAAACGAAACCGGAAAAGGTAGAGCAACACCAATCCGGGATAACTGAGAACCACAAGGGTTTCCGGAACACCGAAGTACGGGAACACTTCTTCATGCAGAAGGAAGACATCATCGAAACTGAGCCAGAGCGTCACAAGTCCCGACACAAGAAGAAACTTTCTGGCTTCAGAACTCTCCGCATGTCGCGTAAGGATGGCGGCACACATGAAACACACCGCCGCCGCTCCGGCCCAAAAGAATATGCCGAGTTGCGAAAAGAAGCCGATATACGCCTGTATACCGGCGACCGCCGTCGGATCGCGTGTAAGGTAGCCGATGGGAATCCCTCTCCAGTAATGAAGAAACACTACCGCACCGATGAACACTGCTGCGACGCACAAAATCATCGCAATAATGTGTCGCACTGCGCGAAGCTGGGAAAGAGGTGAAAGTTGCAGTTTCATGAGTACGTGTTCCCCCTGACGTTGTGAGAAGTTTGCATCAAATGAAAGGACAATTAGCGAGAGTGTCAATTTATCTGTTCATGAGGATAACAGCCCGTCGATCATCGGTGGAGCACCGACAGATAGTTTGCCCAGGGTCCTACGTCTTCTGAGTACTGCTTTGCCATCACGCGGGATATTTGGGCGAGATGGTCGAGATCGTGCACAACCCATGTCGCCAGTAGCTGTTCAAGCGTTACAGTCCCGAACTCCGGATGCTCGCCTGTTCGTCGCAAATGACCGTCGTTGAGGTTCAACGCCTTCACATCAGCGAGATTCTTTGCCCGAAGAGCGGCAAAGCGGGCAAGGAGTTCGTCAAGTGGCTTCTCCTTGTTGGTTCGGAGATGACGGAACCGGTCGAAAGGCTCGAACTTGCGAACGTGCTCCTGCGAGAGAATAATACGCAACCGTGCCGTCCAGTCGGTTTCTTCACCGTCAATCAAATGGCCGACAACATCAAACGGACTCCATGTATCGGGGCCTTCGTTGCTGCGAGTCCATTCATCCGGCAGTCCGGAGAGCAGAGTTCGCAGAACGGAGGGGGTTCTTTCAAGAATGGCAATGCTGTGCGTCAGATTGAAGTTCATAGTTGGGGCCTGATTTGAAGTTAGGGTGATGATTTGAACGCCAACGCTGACGGAGTTTGACACCCGACAATTGCCGGAGCTTCATGAATCAGTGCATCATTTTCAAGCGCCGCAACCATGAAGAGCGCAAAGTCCACACGGCGCGTGAGGTTGCTTTCGAGTACGGAATCGCCGACATGTTTGCTCCAGACCGGCAGGCCTTGACTCTCCCCTTCTTCAAGATCGCTTCCCCGAACGATAGTCCATTTCGATTCGCTTGCAAAAATCCTGCGGCATGCTTCGATTTGATCGTCAATGTCAAGCAGCCTGGTGAGAGTGCCTATCCAACGGGCGGCACGCTCTTGCAACTTGAGTATGTTTGAAAATTTATCCAGTCCATCCCGTGTGATGTGCCATCCGCAGGAGAAGATCAGCCGGGCACCCGGCCTTGCAAAGTCGAGAACCGCCTGTGCTGTTCCGGTTGCGTACTGCTGCCGACCCCACGGGACCAGAACAGTCAGAACGCCATCGCAGCCGGCGACAGCTTTCTTGATAACTTCACGTTTGTTCGTCGCCCCCGGAATGATGGTGATACGTTCTTTGAACTTGTCGAGTTTTGCAACGCTCTTTTCCCGGCAAACGCCAACAACTTCGTATCCCCGGTCGAGGGCGTGTTGTACCATGTACCGGCCCAACTTGCCTGATGCGCCGATGATGCAGACTTTTTTGATGTTCATTACGGTTGTTCAATGTGAGATAAAATGAGATGATGAAGTGTTGCGTCCCGGAAGTGGGTTGCAACCGCCTCTTTCTCCTATTGCCGAGAAAAGGATAGCGGAATTTTCACTTCATGTCAAGGGTAGGATGACGAACGCATGGCCACCACAGTTCCAAACCGCAGAGGGTGATGATTTCATTATTGGCGACAGAGCCAACGTCTACAAGACAGCCGTTCCCATTCTGAAGAAGAATTCCATGTTCAGCGCTGTTCCTCCGCCTGAGGTGCATCGCCTCATGGCGGAAACAAACGGACAAGTGTACAAGGCTCCGTCAGGCAAAATGGTCAACTTATAGAATGGGTCCCCATTCCCTCGGTAGACTTTTCGGGAATGGACATCTTGATGGGCGTGAGGTTTCATTGCTAAGGTACGGGCTTCGCTGAAACGAACTCTATTCTGTTTGCGCCTGGTTCAGGTTTTCTCAAGGCGACAGCAACCTCGCCCTTCTGGACGCGACAGACCAAACCTATGTGACGAGAAACGTCAACAGGTAGATACTGTCCTCCGAGGCGCTGGCTACGACTACTTCATGCTTACCCTTGGGAGTGAGGAGTCCCAAGTCAAACGTAATCTCGCCTATAAGGTCATCATTCCTTCCCTGAATCGGATTGTTGTCATAATCCCACAACTGGACTCTATGTTTGCCGATTGACTTGGAAATTTCGAGATTTGGTGAAACTGTTTGTCCACCTTTTACATCTTCATAATTCTTGTTGGCCGGCCATACTTTTTGCCCGTTGATATTGATGTACAGGTTATCAGGAGCCCGGTTAGCATCGATTTTGGTCGCGATCCAGCTCCCCAATGATACTGCACCGACCACGAAGGCGGCTCCGCCAACGGAAACGCCAATGATCGGGCTGGCACCAACTGCTGCCAAACCGACTCCCCCCAAAGCAAACCCGATACCCGTCGAGATCTCCGCCACGAGATTGTTGACACCAATGTCAATACCGCTCGCCGGCCTGATGCATTTTACTTCGAGAAGCCGGAGTGTTGCGGACTCAGGAAACACCTCCCACCTCACCTCCTTATGATCCTGGGTTATCTTGCGGCCTTTCACCCCATCTGCGTACATGTGAATGCCGGAGTGTGTATTCGTAATAACAAAACTGTTGGGTTGATATCTCTTCGACAGATCCCAAAACTGGTTCCCTCCGTTCATCCAAGTCCACAACCAAAGCGGATGTCCCGGCTCTTTGTACTGGCGGTCGCTGCTATAATCGCTTCTTGATGTACACACAACCTGCCATTCATTGAGCTTGGTCGCGAGACTCCAACCACGCCCCTGATAATATTTCAGCAGGAATTTTTGATTGTCGTTGCCGGTAAATTCACTGAGGATAAGATTCGTTCCGTCTTTTGCATCTCCGGACAAGGTTAAGAACCCGCCCGACTGGGGATCCCTGATGAAGCAGTTCTTAAAATTGATAGTAGTGCGGGTCAGATCATCCGGCGCTTCAATCGGGAAATTTGACATCCTTCACTTCTCCTTTCGTCTGGCTCTAAAACATACCATGTTCGTTCGGCGATTTTTCAGGAACTGCTTGCACGATATCCCACGCCTCGACAATCCGCTCCGCCTCAAAGCGGAAAATATGTACAACAGCAGCGCCCCGGTCTTCAGGGTGTTGCCTGATGCGTGAAAAGATCGCCACTCTATCACCGTCCTGCAGGGCAAACTGAACCTCAAGAATTTTGTCGGGACTCTCCAACGCATTTGCCTGCATCGCTTCCCGCAATGAATCGGCGTCACCACGGAAGTAGGGATTGTGGTGACGGAACCCCGGCCCGATGTAACGGTCGTAAGCTTCCCGGACTTTGCCTGCGGCAACAAGTGTGAGGAAACCGGCGGCGGATTCTTTCAAGGACTGGGACGGCGGCATAATCCCGAGCTTTGATTGTAGAGGTTGAAGCACATGGTGCGATTACTTCTTGTCGAAATTATGCTGTGCGAGGATTGTGCCGAGATCATCAATTGTGAACTTGGTGAGCTGCACTATCGTAGAGCGGGTTCGGTAGGCGGGAGGAACCAACAAGGCGGCCTGTTCCTTAGTCTCGACATCGGCAATCATCCACGCCTTGTGGACTGCGTCCGAGCAGCCCCACTCCGCCGTTGAGACGAAATGCGAACCCGCCCCAAGAAGCAGTTCGATGGCTCGCCCGCATTCGCCGGGGGTCGGGTCGTGCGAGACTTCAATAAGAAATCTTGGCATGGTGGATTTCCTCCTTCTTTATGTATCAAGAACCGTATGTACAACACATCGAGCGGTTGAACTACCCGCCCCGCCCGATAGCGCCCAACGTGATTATCGTAAGAAGTGCAACTATAACAGCGACAAAGACGATAACGCGTTTCTGCTTCTCGACAGATTCCCGTTCACCGGCATTGGTAGGTCCGGTTCGAACTGTGTCGCTGAATTCAGTCGTTGAACTCGCGGCAACAACCGCCGCATCCGATACTCTGCCGCGAGGCAGTTGCGGTGTTTCCCTTGATGCGGCACAACCGGCAATCGAAACAACGAATACAAACCCGACAAGACTGAGAAACTTCATTTCTACCTTGTATAACGTTTGCAGCAACCTTAACCCAACTTCCTCCACCTCTTCGCCACCTCAAAGTAGATCGTCGAAGCCGCAAACAGCTTCAGAACATCCCACCACGAAAAAATCAGGAAGCCGGAGGTGAACGCCGTCGAAAGATCTTTGATGTAGAATGCATAGAGGTGAATTGTGCCTGATGTGAAGATCACCAGCAATCCAGCGAACATCGAAGCGAGAACCGCCGGGTAGCTTCTGAACTGTTGCACGAGATACCCGACAAGTGCCGCCGCCACGGGAAAGGCAATCAAGTAGCCGCCGGTAGGTCCGAGCAGTTTCGCAAACCCGAATCCGCCGAGCGAGAATACCGGCGCGCCAAGCGCCCCGACGGCAAGATAGAGCATCATGCTGAGCGCACCGTTTCGTGCCCCCAAAAACGCCCCTGCGAGAAGCACGAACAACGTTTGCAGTGTGTACGGTACGGGAACGTTGGGAATTTCCACACGGGCGCCGAGCGCCGTCGCTGCGGCAAATGCCGTTATCCAGAGCGTTTGCGAAAGTACGCTTGTTGCAACTGCCGGTTTCGTCAGGATCGCGTTTGTACTCATACTGTCTCCATCTGTTGTTTTGTTGGTAGGAAATAGGAATGAACTACGGTCAAAATACTGATTGGGGTAGAGAGAATCAATTGCCTTGTGGTTCACGACATCATTCCGTACTTTTGTTCAGGTATCCCCCAATTGTTCTCACCAAATTTGGAGTTCAATGATGTTCCGCAGAGTCACGTTCATTTTCATAGCCGCATTCTGTTTTGCCGTTGCGTATGCGGCGGAAACATTCAAACAAGTCAGTATTTTCGTCCCCGACAAAGCAACGCTTGACCGCATCTGGTCGACGGGCATTGATCACGAGGGCTCGGATGGCAAAATCGGCGGCATGATGGAGTTTGTTGCCGGCGAGTTCGAGCTTCAGGAACTTGACCGTCAGGGTATCAATTACAGTGTTGTGATTGATGACCTCGCCGCATACTACGGGCAGCGGCTTTCCGGCGGCCCGGTGAATGCTCTCGGCTTCGGCCTCGGCAGCATGGGGGGCCACTACACACTTCAGGAAGTGATCCAGCAACTCGACTCGATGCGCCTTCTCTATCCAAATCTGATTACAGTTCGCGATTCCATCGGACGCTCGCAGCAGGGTCGTGCAATCTGGATTGTGAAGATCGGCAGCAATCAAAGTGCGGGAACGCCCGAAGTCTTGTACACCGCATTGCATCATGCTCGTGAACCCGCGGGCATGATGTCAACTATCTATTACATGTGGTGGCTGTTGGAGAATTACACCTCCGACATTCGCGCAACGTATCTCGTAAACAACCGCCAGCAGTGGTTCATCCCCGTCGTCAATCCCGATGGCTACGAATACAACCGCTCGACGAATCCGAACGGTGGAGGAATGTGGCGCAAAAACCGTCGGGATAACAGCGGAAGTTTTGGGGTAGATTTGAACCGCAACTACGGACCGATGTATATGTGGAATGCGTCGAACGGCGGTTCCAGCACAACGCCCAGCAGCGATACGTACCGCGGCCCCTCGCCCTTCTCCGAACCCGAAACCCAGGCAATCGATAACTTCATGCGATCGCGCAACATCAAGACGTGCCTCAACTATCATACATACGGCAGCTACCTTATTTATCCCTGGGGATATTTGTCGAGAGAGAATGGCGACTCGCTGACGTACCGCGACTGGGCCTACTTCATGACGGCATATTCAAGAGCAACGAACGGCACCGATCAGCAAACAGTGAACTACTCGACCCGCGGCAACTCCGATGATTACATGTTCGGCGACACAACCAAACCGATTGCCTATGCGATGACACCGGAAGTCGGGATTGAAACCGACGGATTCTGGGCGCCTTCGGCGAGAATTTTGCCGCTTGCGATGGCCTTTCACCCGACGAACATGCTGCTTGCCTATTTTGCCGGACAGTACACAACGGTTGTCCGACATGAGGTTCAGGATGGCAATAATGGATTTTTGAATAGAGGGGAGAACTTCTCGCTTGTTGCGACGTTGAAGAACAAAGGCGTCGGTTACGGCAGCATGCTCTCCGTGCAAGTGACAAGCAGTCTTCCGACTGTTCAGTTTGCGAGTCCCGTTCTCATCAACCAAATAATGCCGCAACAAGAGCGCCAGGTACTTCTGAGCGGGACCGTTGCAACGAATGCAACGGAAGGAGTCCCCGTTCAGTTTTATGTGAGGATTACCGACGGCGACGGATATCTGAAAATCGACACGCTTCAATACTTCATCGGCACGCCCTCCGTGTTGTTTGCAGACAGCGCATCAAACGGAACCGGCAACTGGAACACCGGAACAGGCTGGGGCACAACATCCAACGCGCATACTCCCCCGTTCGCCTTCACCGACAGCCCGACGGGCAACTATGCGACGAACGCAAACAACTCCCTCACGCTGAACAACGCCATCAATCTTGCCGGCTACAATCACGCCCAGTTGAAGTTCTGGACGAAGTGGGCAATTGAGCCGACGTGGGACTTTGCAACGGTCGAGATTTCATCCAACAACGGAACTACGTGGAACATGCTGCGCACGGAACTGTCGCATTTCGGTTCGGAACGCAGTGGCAGCCGCCAACCGGCGGGCTCGTGGGGCTACGACAGCTACACACCGGGCGGTACGTGGGTCGAGCAGTCGGCGGATTTGTCAAGCTATGTCAATTCGCCAATCAAGTTGCGGTTCCGAATGTCTGCGGACGGGGGAGACAATCGCGACGGGATTTATGTTGATGATATTCGCGTGTACGGTTTTACAACTATCGCGCCGCCACCGGATACGGGCATTGTTGTGTTCCCGTCAGAATTTGCATTCAAGGGACCCACGGGGCGAGTGTTCCGGGATTCGTTGAAGATCAAGAATATGACGGCGGGACAAGTCTCGGTCAATCTCGTCGAATCCGGACAAACTGATGCTGCAATCTCCGGCGAAACGAATCATGGAGATGGATTCAATCTGCAATCAATCATTGGCAAATTGCGACCGGCGTTTCAGCGGGCAGCCCTCACGGCTTCCTCATTTATTGGAGGCGGAGAACCGACAAGCAACCCGTTGGCGTACACGACGATTCTCACGGACGAACGGGGTGAAGTCGGGCCTGCGGCCGCGGATATTTATCGTGTGCAGTACCAGTTCAGAACCGGCCCATTGGGTTCGTATCATGACTTCAAGGTGGTAATGAACGATCTTCCCGATACCAACATCGTTATTATTCTCTCCATTGATACGGATCAGGATTTTGGAACGGGACGATTCCCGACTCCATTGGGACTCGGCTTACCTTCGCGTGACATCGGATCAGAGCGGGAAATTCTGATCGACGCAAGCGGAATACTGATCGACTCGCTCACCGGCTTCGGAAGGATTCGTGCAGGCGTCGTCGTCAGCACGGAAAACGATACGCTTACGATTGTTGGACTGCCGTTCTTGTTGAGCATCCAACGCGATAGCGTACTGACCATCGGAACCGAAACCGCCATCGGCGGCATTACAGTCAGTTCGCTGAACGATCCTGACGGGAAGATGAACATCGGCTTTCTCTCATCTCACATACAACCCAATGCAAATCCCCTCCCGGATTTTGCTCCGCAGATAGGTCACGCCAACATCGGCGGCGAGACAGGCGTCTCGTGGCTGACGTTCAAACCAACGAACCTTCTTCTCGAAAGTAACGACTCGGCAATGGTGCAGGTGACGGCTCTGGCCGCGAAACCTGCCGGAGCATTCAACGCCAACATTGCATTGCAATCTCCGGGAAGAGTTTCTGTGAACGTTCCCATCACGATGAACGTGTCAACGCCACCGTCGCCGGTTATTCAGGTTTCTCCGACAATCGTTCGCGATACGCTTGTGGTTGGAGACAGCATTACGAATATCATCAACATCCGAAACAACGGAGGCGGAACCCTGAATTTTGCGGTGCTGGACACTTCCGCTGCATCGTGGATAACCCTGACGCCGCAGGTTGGCACAGCCGACTCGGGCGTGACGGTTGCTGTCTCGATGAACGTCAAGTCTGCCGGCTTGCGCATCGACACGACGTATGCAGTTCGGCTCTTTGTGGTTAGCAACGATCCGAACTCAACCACAGTACCTGTCGAACTGACGCTGCGAGTCAAGAGCGTGACATCGGCAAGCCCTGGGGGCACGATTCCCGCATCGTTCGCCTTGCATCAGAATTATCCCAACCCGTTCAACCCCGAAACGAACATCAGTTTCGATTTGCCGTGGAGTTCGCATGTGAGCCTGAAAATCTTCAACCTGATCGGACAGGAAGTCGCTGCTGTTGTGGAAGGCCGGCTTGAAGCAGGAACGCATGTGTACAAAGTCGGCAAAGACCGGCACGGGCTATCGAGCGGTGTGTACTTCTACCGTCTGTACGCAGGCGAATCTGTTGCCACACGCAAGCTCGTTTTGTTGAAGTAACGTAGGACGATCAACACATCTCAGTGCTCGCCGGCGTCTGCCGACGACGGCGGGCAGCTTTGGGTTTGCGGTCGTACGGATTTCTTGCACGATCGAAGAATGCAAACACCGTGACAGCAACCAATGTGTACAGAGCAACGGTGAAAACCGTGCACAAGAAACATGACCAAGTTTGTCACATTTGTCGTGAAGAATTTTCCAAACCCGCAACTTTTCTCTTGCAATTCCCGGCATCCGGAAGTATATTGCAGCCGTCAAAGGCAGAAGTAGAATTGCCTGCAATCTCAAACTGTTCCGTTCTTTGACGTGAGGTGAGTTGATGTCGGGTGTAATTGTGGAAGACTCGCCACTCGCCACTCGCCACTCGCCACTCGCCACTCGCCACTCGCCACTCGCCACTCGCCACTCGCCACTCGCCACTCGCGAGCGACAGAACTGTTTCTTTGTGGAGGAGAAGATGAATGTTCAAACTGCGGCACACTTGTTCTCTAATCACACGTCTACACCAGTACATAACGGTTCAGAAAACCGTTGCCGTCATTGGAAGGAGAACATCAAATTGAAAGCCCTTCTCCATCTCGTACGTCTTTGCTTACTGTTGTTGAGTTCCTGCAAGAAGGACGAATCGTGTACGACGTGTGCCGGCACCAAACCAGGCAAACGTGACTTTGTGTGGACGATTGACACACTCTCCTACCCCGGCAGCTTCCAAACACTCATGCGCGAGATCTGGGCGACCAGCCCTACGAATGTGTACGTAGTCGGGCACAATGACCAACCAGGACCAGGGACAATGTTCAGGTACGACGGAGCGCGCTGGGCGAAACGGTCTCGTCATCATAGGAAGGAGGTAATGTTGTGTATGAACGCCCGATAACAACACCGCCACTGTGCTGGTAACACAGCGGCGGCGTACTACTCAAACAAAAGACCCCGACGGAAGATGGAGCGTTACAAAAGAGAATGAAACGGAGATAGACATGAATCGAATCACAATAGGCGCGTTGCTGCTGGCCGCACTGTTACCCCTTTCATGCAAAGATTGTGGCACAGACGGAGGGACTAACAACGGAGGAGGAAAAATCAATCCCAACATACTACTTGTAAAGTCCTGTTGCGACGACCCGTTCATTGGTGGACAATACAGGATGGGGACATGGAGGGAAAATGTCATCTACATAGGCTCACCTTTCAGACGCATCACATTGAACTCGATCTTGGGTGTCGAACGTGACACTCTTATCTACTTGTTCGGCAGGCATCGATTCATATCGAACTTGAAAGGCCGAAGGATTATGATGGTACGATCAAACTATGCGGATGTCTCATCTGGGCAACTTGTGGAGTTCGATGACGAAACGTTGACATTGAGGTCGCTATGCGACAGTACTTACAACATCTCCAGTGCCATCTATTTGCCAAATGAAAATCGATGCGTTTATTATACCTACGGGAATTCAACTAGACAAGTTGTTGCCGGATACTACGCCCTTGATCTTGCCACGCTTCAAGATAGCCTTCTCTTCCAATACGTTTCAGAGATTGGTCCGAACGAAGTCGTAAACGGTTTTGACATAAGCCCGAACGGAGGTAAGCTTCTCTTTCCCGTCAACCGAAGAACCGAGCGACCACTCATTGTCGAGCACTCCCTTGCTTCGGGCGTACGAGAAACACTTAGCGTTGTTCTTGAACGCCAATTGCTCTGGCTTCGGTATCACCCGTCAGGAAATCAAATTCTCTATTCGAACTACCCAGTCGGTGCAGGAGGCCATACCGTAGCCGATGATGGCGAAATCGGAGTCATCGACCGCTCAACGTTGACCAAGAGGATACTTGATGTGAATACAAACCCGGGTGGGCTCTCCGTGAGTGTCTTTCCCAATTGGTCTCCGGACGGAAGACACATCGTGTATGGTAGTGCCAAAGGTCCTGTGTCAGAACCCCCGGGGGCATTGTCATTCTATTCGTTGTACATCTTGAGGGATGTCAATTGAGACAAGGAAGGAGGTGAATCTATATAAACGCGCGATAACAACACCGCCACTGTGCTGGTAACACAGCGGCGGCGTACTACTCAAACAAACGACCCCGACGGATTGACGTTGGCATTGCCAACGGGGGAGCCGTATTGTTTGTGACACAATATAACGAATCCGTTGTTTCTTTCCCAATCCAAGGAGCAACACATTTCAAGGAGTTCATCCATGCACACGAGATCAACATATCTTTGGTTGATAGCGGCGCTGTCTTTCTTGAGTGCGCTTCTGTCCAACACGGCTATTGCTACATCTCCGGCTTTTCCGCCATCTGTTACAATCAACTCCATGGAGATCATTGGAGAACCGACTGAAGGAAAGACGGTAGAACTGAAGATCGCTTACACAGCGTACGTTAATGGTCAGGCGCGATTCATCCTGAATTACCCGGGATACATCCGACCGACAAATCTTCTTTCCGGAGTTTCACTCATGGAAGAAACAGTCACGTTGGTTGCCGGGCAGACTGCAGAGCGCCGCATATCACTGCAGGTCGAACAATCAGGCGCGTCGCTCATCTCTGCAGGAGTGATTCTTTCTCCCCCTCTTGCCGGCTACTCACGCGGCGATTCACGATTCCTGAGTATTGAATCTACCGACAAGAGCTTTCGGATTTATGATGATCGTGCTCCCGGCGAGCCTAATGTGAAAAGAGTTGTTCCGCATTATGGAGCGGATAATCCACTGAAGGGTGGAGGTGAACCGATGGGGGTGAATACAACGTACAATGTTTCAATCACCGGAAAAATTGATTACTACAATCAGAATTTCGAGGTTTATCAAGGTCTCTACGGCAACTATGTCAAGCTCTGGTTTCGCAACACAGCGAATCCGAACGAATGGTATCATCCCGTGTATGCTGGTGATTGTTACGGGACTCGTCACACACACTACGACATGCTTGACGCGAACGGGAATTACAACTTCAATTTTACGTTCAACGGCGATCTGAGCGGCTATAACCAGGTTCTTGTTTTGGTGGAAAGAGGCAATCCGGCTTCATGGATGCCTGTTCAACAAAATGGCATTGAGAGCTGGTGCAACAATGCCGTTACAGTCTACTTCTCCCTTTCCGAAGCCGTTCAGTATTCAATCAACGGAAGCAATCCTAACATTGTGTTGACGAATGCCAACGCACAAGTCAATTGGCAGGACGGTGCCATCTTTCGGAATATGATTCTCGCGCGAGAATTTGTCATTCAACGCTATGGAGGAAATCCCCCATTCACAACCGCCCCGATTGAAACCCGACGTGGAAGCATTAATGGCGGCTTGTTTAGTGTGGTTTGGAGCTTGGAGCGCGGATTTCACTGGTACGTTACAATCGGGCACGCATGGACAGAACCGACGGTCGTTACGCACGAATACGGTCACTATGCAAACTTTAACATGTGGGGTCAGAACGTTGCCGAATGGTTTCTTTCAAATGATAACCTGATTGAAGGATGGGGGATTTTTTACTCTTTTGCGGCTAGAAACTATATCAACAAGGTCTACGGTGATGGAGTCTTCTCCCCAAGTTCCCTCACCAACGACAACACAGAACTTGGTCCGTTCTATGTATCAGGTTCTCGATACCGCAACATCAGCTACGCGTACAATGGCGAGCCGATGAAGGCCGCAATTGGCTGCTATCTCTGGAATCTCTATGACGGCTACGCAGGTGAAGGTTTTGAAATGTCAACCTATGATCCTGGGGATAATGATGACATTTCCGGTTTGTCGAACACAGTTTTTGAAACGATGCGAAACCTTGACGTTGGACAGAGAATCGCGGGTGTGCCGTCTTATCACCAGTATTTCAAGTCGAACGTCTCATCAGCCACTCATCTGTCCATTGACGATATCTACCGGTTTATGTTCGACGACCTTTACAATATTCCAGCACACAAGATGAGATCACCACAAGTGAAGGAAATTGGAGTAATAACACTGTCGCAAGTCGATATACGGTTCTCATGGGTTCCACAAAGCTATCCCAGTTTCTATTCGGAAACAAATCCACCAAACGAGTATCGCATCTATAAGAATGATGGCGGAATTTGGAATCTTGTTCGAACCGCCCCATACGGTTCATCCTCGGTACTCGTGACCATTGCAAATCCCCGAGGCCAATATAGAGTCACTTCAGCAAATTCGAGTGGGGATTCTTATGGTGCGCCAGAAGTGAACATCGTTGCAGTAGTGCTCACCCCTGCTGCATATGTTGAACCTGGTGGGTCTGGCGGTACATATCGTGTAAACGGAAACCCCGTTGGCGAGAGTTGGCAGACCTATGCAATCGCAGGTCAGCAGATGACTATTGAGGCTCTGCCACCGAATTCCGAGTGGGTCTTTGTGCAATGGAGTGATGGCAACAAGGACCAATTACGAACCATACTCGCCAGTGAAGTCAGCTTGTTGGCTCTTTACAAAAAACACCTCGCCTCCTCGCTTGCCGTCGCTACCTCGCCCAACAGCCAGCGGAAGCTTTCGGTTGACAAGGGAGAGATAGACTCGAAAGCCGCGCTTACCTACGCCAGCGGCGGGGAAATCTGGCTGAGCGAAAGCGATGGCTCGCTCGGCACATTCACGAACGAGTTCAGGGTCAGCGATGGCAGCGGCAACTTCAATTTTCCGTCCGTGGTTGCCACATCAAGCATAGGTACTCCGCCGAGTCCGGGCGACGGCTTCAGCAGCTCCCCGCCGCATATTGCTGTGGTGTACCAAAAAACATTTGAGAACGGCTTGGGGGTATCTTTTCGAGAGAAGAGCGGGGAAGCATGGGAGAATCCCGCTACGTTGGAGAGCTACAATTTTGGTGTGGTCAACGCAACTCCTGTAATCGGTCGAACAGGGTGTGAACATTTCCCCCAGTTTACTGTTGTTTGGGTTCGGGGAGAAGGACTGAAATACAGGCACCGTTCAGCGGGCATTTGGAACCCGAGCCCACAAAGCGTACCCGGGAGTACTTCGGGCGATGTGAGGCCCAGCATCTCCACAGGGTACATGAACTATGATCCAAACTACCACGGTACAGCGCCGCTGTTTCTGAGCTACGACAACAGCACAAGTATATTTCTCCAAAGAATCAACGGAGGAACATTCCAGACGCGGGAAACCATCTGGCAAACTACCGGCACGTTTGCGGGCAAATCACAAGTTGCCGCCGATACGCGCAATTCTTCGGAGCTTCATGCACATGTTGTGTGGGAAAATCTCTCTGCCATAGTCGGTCCGAATGAGGAGGAAGAGGAACAAGATGATATTCAACTGCAAAGCTCTGTCATGCACAGAAGGAAGGTCGGCAATACGCTGGGTTGGGTCACGGAATTTCGCAGCTTCGACACAGGAGAACACTACTACCATCCCACCGTTGCATTGTTGGATGACGGCACGGCGCGTTGGGCGTGGGATAACGGAATGGATTGCTTCAAAGCGCGGTGGGACGGTTCGTCATGGGAGGTCACGGACTACCAACCATACACGGCGCACCCAACTCTTCCGGGAAACGGCACGTCGGGTTTACTGTACTCGGCTCCCTTCCTTTCCATGAGCCTCAGCGGCGCCCCGTATGCCATTGAGCAACGGGATCAATCCGATGCAGTCCCGCGAATCGAAACAGCATACAGCAGACGTGTTGCCGGGGCGATAGCGCCCGCCAAAGGGGAACCGCCCGCGGCAACCCGGAAACGACCGGGATTCAGCATTGAACTCCGTCAGGTGCAATTGAAACTGGCCGACGGCTCACGCGTTGGGGTGGAGTTTGTGCAGACGCGAAGCAATCAAACAACTGCTTGGGAGATGATGCAAACCCGTCCCGTGATGTTGACTGCAGCCATTGAGAGTGTTTTCGTCAGAGGAATTGTTCAACTCGACTCGGCACAACGCCTCGGAGGATCGGTACGTATCAGCTTTGATCTGATTGACAATCAGACGGGGAACCTGCTCGGCAAGTTGGGAACGGAACGGGTCTTCACAGCCGATACGGTGAAGGGATTTCGCATCAAGCACCGTATCGCGCCGTTTGCCGGGCGTGAAGTCATCATCCGACCGGCCATACTCGGGTTGAACGAAAGAGATATGAAGTTCGAATTCGTCCACGTACACACGATCCGTGTGGACACGAACTCCATGCGGCCAATCCTCTCGCCGACATTGCTGAAGCAAGAGCCGCTGCAAGGTCCAACGGAGTTTGCGCTGCATCCGACCTATCCCAACCCGTTCAATCCCTCAACCACCATCCGTTACGAACTCCCCGAAGCCGTCCATGCTTCGCTGGTGATCTATGATGTGATGGGGAGAAAAGTGGCGGAGTTGGTCAATGGGACGCATGAGGCGGGTTATTACGCTGCAACGTGGGATGCATCCGGTGTTGCCAGCGGCGTGTACTTTGCGCGGTTCACGGCAACGGATATGAGCGGAGGTGTACGGCTGAACAAAGTGAGTAAGTTGGTGTTAACGAAATAGCTCTCCGTCCAAGTACTCTCAGGGAAAAAGCCGCATCACGAGATGCGGCTTTTTCTTTAATCTTTCTTAATATATTCAGTCAAAAAGCCCCATTTCTTGCACTCCACTTCCCTTTTGCGTATCTTTTTCGCGCTGAAAAGTACAGGTTCTGCTGTAGGTTAAGCCTCCCCTGCTGCACGTCCCGATTGTTGCAATCTAAATTTCGCACGAAACCTGAATGGCAAGCGAGCTTAAGGTATTTTCAGGACGCTCCAACCGGCCACTTGCTGAGAGGATCTCAGGCGAGTTGGGGAAACCGTTGGGAAGCTGTGAAATCAAGGACTTCAGCGACGGGGAAATGTGGGTGAAGTACAGCGAGAACATTCGCGGCTGCAATGTGCATATCATCCAGTCGACGAATCCTCCGGCCGAGAACCTGATGGAACTGCTGATCATGATTGATGCAGCGAAGCGGGCATCGGCAAGGAGAGTAACGGCGGTGATTCCGTATTTCGGCTATGCGCGGCAGGATAGAAAAGACCAGCCCCGCGTTTCGATTACGGCAAAGTTGACGGCGAATCTGATTACCGTAGCAGGCGCCGACCGCGTGATTACGATGGACCTGCACGCTCCGCAGATTCAGGGATTCTTCGACATTCCCGTGGATCACCTGTACTCGTCTGCTGTGCTGGTGAAGTATTTCAAGGCTCATTCCATTGAAAACCTTGCGGTTGCTTCACCCGATGTTGGCGGAATCAAGATGGCACGGGCATATGCCAAACGCCTTGAAGCGGAGTTGGTGGTTATCGACAAGCGCCGCCCGAAGCAGAACGAGGCCGAGGTCATGAACATCATCGGCGATGTCAAGGGAAAGAACATCCTGATTGTTGATGATTTGATTGATACAGCCGGAACTCTTTCCAACGCCGTCATAGCCTTGCAGAAGGCGGGGGCAAAAGATGTGTATGCTGCGGCAACACATCCCGTGTTATCCGGCGCAGCGATCGAACGAATCAACAAGTCGAATCTGAAGAAGATCGTCGTTACCGACACGCTGCCGTTGAAGGTGCAGTCCCCGAAAGTGGAGGTTGACAGCATCGCGCAATTGTTCGCCGAGGCCATCAAGCGGTCGTACAAGCATCAATCAATCAGCACGCTGTTTGATATTGACAAGGGATAACGGTTTGTGTTGATGCGGGAATTGACGGGAATTGAAAAGAGGAACTAATTCTAGAACATCAGTTTTGCAAGGAGTGTTATGGCTGAAATTACGTTGAACGCGGAACTCAGAACCGCAACCGGGAAATCGGCAAAGCGTGTCCGGTGGGAGGGCAAGATTCCCGGCGTGTACTACGCACACGGCGAAGAGAATATTCCCATTCAGGTTCCGAAGCTGAGCCTCGATCCCCTCATCTATACGTCAGAAACACGCGTAATCGATTTGCGGGTCGGCGACATAAGCAAAAAGGCGATTCTCCGGGATCTGCAATTCGATCCGGTCACTGACCGGGCGATTCATTTCGATCTGCAAGGCCTGCAGGAAGATGAGGAGATAACACTTGAGGTGCCGGTTGTTCTCGTCGGAGGAATACCTACGGGAGTTCGCGATGGCGGCATGCTGCAGCATATTATGCACAAAGTGAAAATTTCCTGTCTGCCGAAGCACATTCCCGGAAAGATTGAATTGAATGTGGCCGGTCTCGGGATTAATCAGTCGATGTACGTTCGTGAACTGACAATTCCGAACGTTACTGTTCACGAGGACCCGGATGATCCGGTCGTGTCGGTTGTTCCGCCGACCGTTGCCAAGGAAGCGGCCCCTGCAGAGGCGGCAGCTGCGGAGGCTCCGAAAGAACCCGAAGTTGTCGGCAAGGGCAAGAAGCCTGAAGAGGGCGGCGAAGCAGCCGAGGGCGAGAAGAAGAAGTAATCACGCTGAGTGGCTGACGAGTCCATCATTGTCGTCGGGCTGGGGAACCCCGGCTTCGAGTACGAAGACACGAGACACAATGTCGGATTCATGGTGGTCGAGGAAGTCAGCGTGCGGTTAGGCAGCATGTGGAAGCCGGGGAAAGGCGAATATCTCTTCACCACCGCGATTGTTGATGGAAAGCAGGTGGTGCTGGTAAAGCCGCTCACGTACATGAACAACAGCGGGTCGGCGGTGGTGGAGGTGCTTGAACGGTTTCCTGCCCGCATCGAAAACGTACTGGTGGTTGTTGATGATTTGGCGCTGGAACTCGGCACCATCCGCATACGGGCAAAAGGAAGCGATGGCGGGCATAACGGACTTCGCTCACTGATCTACTATCTGAATTCGAACGAGTTCCCCCGCATACGATGCGGCATACAACAAAAGGAGAAGCCGCCGAAGCGTGACGTAGCGGATTTCGTCCTCTCTCCTTTTGAGAGTGACAGGCGGGATGAGGTTGAGATGATGATCCGCAACGCAGCCGATGCCGTTGAAGAGTTCTTCCGTTCCGGCATTGAGCGGACGATGAATCTGTACAATACACGAAGCAGGGACATTTCTGAGTGAGTTGTTCTTCCGGGATGTGAAGGACAAACCGCATCACGAAGCCCTCTACTCTTCAATTCGCCACCCGGCGATTATTGAAGGGTCACACTAAACCTGTCCGCCGCGAACACGGCGGGCATCATTAGAAGTCCAAAGGGAGGTGACATCATGGACAAGCACAAAACGTACGAATCCACCGTTATCATTAACGCGTCGCTGGATGACCCTCAGATTGAGGCAATCGTCACGCGGATTGCGGAGTTGATAACAAAGAACGGCGGGAGCCTTGCGGCTCTGAACAAATGGGGACGCAAGCGTCTTGCATATTCCATCAACAAGAAAACCAACGGGTTCTACGTGAACTACGAGTTCACAGCCCCGCCTTCATTGATTGCAGTGCTCGAACGTTCGTACCAGCTCGACGAAATGGTTCTTCGCTATCTCACTATAGCGCTCGACTCAAAGGCGCTCGCTGCAAAAGCAGCGTTACCTGTCGCAGAGCCGCCGGCTGAACAACCGGTTCCTGTACGCGAACCGCTGTTCAAGGAAACGGACGAACCGGCAGCATCATAACTCATCAACGATAGGACAAGGAGCTTACAGTGTATAATTCACCGCGAAAACCGCGCCGCGAGAAGGAAGGTCAGATGCCCCGCAAAAAGCGGACATGCCGCTTCTGCGACGCGAAAGAACTCTACATCGATTACAAAGACGAAAAGAAGCTGCAGCGCTTCACCACCGAGCAGGGCAAAATCATTCCGAAGCGCATCACCGGCACGTGTGCAAAGCATCAGCGACAACTTGTTTCCGCAATCAAGCGTGCACGCCACCTTGCGTTGCTGCCGTTTGTTTCCGATGCCATTCGCTAACGTGCCCACGAGGAGAATCAAGTCATGAAAATCATACTACGCAAAGAGCATGAGAAACTGGGCAACATCGGCGAAGTGGTTGATGTGAAAGACGGCTACGCCCGCAACTACCTTTTCCCGCGTAACATTGCCTACCCCGCAACAAAGGGAGCAATGGCCGCGCTCGAGGAGGAGAAGAAGCAGGCAGGTCGCCGGGTTGCAAAGGAACGGAAGGGAAGCGAAAAACTCGCCGCCGACCTGGAGAAAGTCTCCATCACCATTCAAATGAAGGTGGGTGAAGATGAGAAACTCTTCGGCTCCGTCACGTCACAAATGATCGCCGATGCGTTGAAGGAACAGAATTTCAATATCGACAAGCGTATCATCGATCTTGAAGAACCTATCAAGGCGCTCGGCATTTACAGCGTGAATGTGAAGCTGCATCAGAACGTCACCGCCGTCGTGAAAGTCTGGGTCGTTCGGGAGTAAGTCCGCCACACCCTGCGAGAAAATCGTGCCCGTTTCCTTCTTCAGGGAACGGGCATTTTCTTCGTCTGAGTTGACCTTCCCCCTCTTATTCCTTTTCTTGTAGCCCAACGGCAAGCCGCCCAGAAACCGCCACACACAATAAAAGGGACTCCCCCATGCCGGTGTTTCCGAAGCCGTCGTTCCCGTTCGACTTCGATGTGCAGCAGGAGATTCAGCGCCTGCGCAAGCACAAACAAATCCGCGCCATACCGCCGAAGAAGAATGCACGCCTGCTTGTTGCAACGTGGAACGTTGCCAATTTCGGAGCACAGATGCGGCAGGATGCCCATCTCGGCCTCATTGCAGAAATCATCAGTTGGTTTGACATCGTCGCCCTTCAGGAATGCAGGGAGAACTACGGACATCTGTTTGACGTGCATGCCAAACTTCCCTCTTCGTATCGCGTGATCATGTCCGACGTTGCCGGCAACAATGAACGAAAGGCATTCCTCTACAACAGCAGAAAACTCAGACCGCTGGAAGAGGTTGGTGAGATTGCCTTCCCTCCATCCGAATACAAGAACGTTAAACTCCCCGGTGTAACACAATTGTTCAACGGCTTCGATCGCACGCCGTACTTTGCGACATTCGAGGCGGGGAATACGTCGTTCGTTTTCGCCAACGTCCATCTCTACTACGGAGATACCGGAAAGAAATCCATCGAACGTCGTTCGTTGGAGACCTTCGCCGTTGCACGCTGGGCGGACAAGCGAAACAGAAGCAACTTTTCGTTCACCCGTGAACTTGTGGCGTTGGGCGACTTCAATCTTCCGAAAGTAAGCCCCGACGATCCCATCTTCAAGGCCCTCACAAAACTCGGGCTGGAACTTCCGAATCATTCTTCGCAGATCGCTTCCAATCTTGCCAACGATGCCTTTTACGATCAGATAGCAGTTCTTCCGAAAACAACCCAGCATACATTCTCCGGCAACAAAGGTGTGTTCGATTTTGATGCCGTTCTATTCCCCGACCTGTGGGGGAATGGCAAGAACAAAAAGAATTTCGACGCGTATTTGCGCTATTATGTTTCCGACCACCGTCCGATGTGGATGGAATTCAAGATTGGATAGTATGTAACCCCTTTCCCCTCACAATGATGTAAGGAGAAACGTCATGTTCGACCTTATCGACAGTCTCATTGCCACCATTACGGTCGTGTTGCTCTTGAGCCTGATAGTTCAATCCATCCAGCAGATTACCAAACAGGTATTCCACATGAAGTCAAAGCTGATGGAACGTGAACTGATGGCGCTGCTGACCAACACCCCGTACAAGCGAACGTGGAAGCCTCAACTCATGCAATTCAATGAAGCGGCTGCAAAGCATCCCCACGTCAAGCAACTTGTGGACAACATACGGGACAAACTCTCCGGGTTCGGGTACAACGATGCAGGCATGCTGGAGGGGATGAACAAGGAAACATTTTTCAAAATGGCGGGTGATCTGTTCGACACAACCGAGCTTGAGCAGCGCGATCGTTCGTCTCTCTCTCCATCGGAAAAAGATGAAATCGAGAAGAAAGCCCGATTTCTGGAAAAAGCCCGTTGGGATATCGAGCAGTGGTACGATCTCACAATCACGTCGTTCAAAGATCACTACGAACGGCGAATGAAGATGTGGGCGTTTCTGATGGGCGCCGTGGTTGTTGTGTGGCTGAATGCAAACATCTTCGACATCTACAAAGAATTCAGCACGAACCGCGTTCTGCGGGATTCCGCCGTGAAGATCGGTGAGCGCCTCGCCGCAACGCCGAAGGATTCCCTTATCATTGCGAAAGCAGTAGACGGCAGTGATTCCGTACAGTATGTCCCCGACAGTGTTGCATTCAAGGCGATACAAACACATATCAGGTTCATCGACTCGACAGTGAATGCCCAGTCGTTCCAGCTCATGCGTTGGAACACGCCGTCCGGAACGCCATTGAGCTGGAATGCAGGAGTCATACTTTCAGCAATCTGGGAGAACATACTCGGATGGCTTGGTATGACGTTGCTCGTCGGACTGGGCGCCCCGTTCTGGTATGACATTCTGAAGACCATCGTCGGCCTGAAGGAACGTGCTCGCGGCAATGTGCAAGGCGGCGGACAAACCAGCAGCAACATCGATCGGGAGAGATTAGCACACGAATCTCGCACTCCGACTCCCCCCGCAACCGGCGACACACCGGCATACGGTTAAAGAGCAGAAAAAGGAGAAATGACTATGGCATTCAAGGAGAAATACACCATCACACCCCGCTACCTGACATCAAACACCAAGCGGCGCTCAGGTTTGAAAATGTCACCCGGCGTGAAGTTCATTGTTGCGCACGACACCGGCAACCCGAACTCCACGGCAAACGGCAACGTGCGCTACTACGAAAACTCACGCAACGAAATGAGCGCATCAGCGCATCTCTTTGTCGATGACAGGGAGATTCTCGAGTGCATCCCCGCCCTCACAGGTCCGCCCGAAAAGGCCTGGCATGTACTCTACGGCGTTCCGACTGACAATCAGTTGTTCGGCTTCAACGCAAACGACGCGGCAGTCGGAGTCGAGTATTGCTTCGGCAACAACATCAACGCGGATGAGGCATACGCCCGATTCGTGTGGGTGATGGCGTTCATCTGTTACAGGTTCGAGCTGGATCCGCGAAAGTCCATTGTGGGACATTTCTTTCTCGACCCGAACAGAAAAACCGACCCCGTGACGGGTCTTGCTCGCAGCCGCCGGACGTATGAGCAACTTCTGGAACACGTCGTTGAGGAATATGAAGAGTGTACGAAAACCGAACTTCCCGCCGTTTCTCTTCCCATAAAGAAAGGGGGGACGGTCAAAGCGACCGTCCGATTGAATGTCCGAAAGGGAGAGCCGAACACAATGTCGCAGATCGTTCAGTCGGTTGATCCGGGAACCACTCTCGCGTACGAATCTTCGGTGTTAGGGCAACCCATCAACGGTAACCCGAAATGGTACAGGGATGCGAACGGGAATTACTTTTGGAGCGGCGGAGTAGTGTGAACCACCCCGGTGTTGTGCCGACGAGATGATGGAAACATGGGGAATTTGCCGCTCCCGGTGAGTTCCCCGTGGCCGCATTCATCCCCGTACCTTGCTTTTCCTTCCTAAACAACGTATTTTTGTGCACAGAGATGTTGTAATTACGTACAATTTCTAACCGATGGCAGAATCGGCTTCTCGAAATGAGAAATGTCGATTTTTTTTTATCAACACTACTCAATAACTACAGAGATGAGGTATGGGACGAACTGTTAAAACCCTCGAAGATGTCACGATTCGCTTCGCGGGTGATTCCGGAGACGGCATGCAACTCACCGGAACGCAATTTACCAACACTGCAGCCGCGCTCGGCAACGATCTGAGCACGCTGCCCGACTATCCGGCGGAGATTCGCGCCCCTGCGGGCACAACCTACGGCGTCAGCGGCTTTCAGATTCACTTCGGCAGCACGGATATTCTCACGCCCGGCGACACCTGTGACGTTCTCGTTGCCATGAATCCGGCCGCGCTGATTACCAATGTGAAGATGCTGCGGGAAAACGGAACGGTTATCGTCAACGAAGACGCGTTCAACGAGAAGAACTTCAAGCTCGCCGGAATTACCAGTAACCCGCTCGAAGACGGTTCGCTCGGACATTTTCAAGTGTACAAAGTTCCCATCAGCAAAATGACGAGCAACGCACTCGCCGATATGAATCTCTCAACAAAGTTCATCGACAAAACGAAGAACTTCTTCGCACTCGGTTTAATGTACTGGATGTACAACCGTCCGCTGGATCAATCAATCCGCTACATCCAGGAGAAATTCAAAAAAGATCCGCAGGTCATTGAAGCCAATACACGCGTGCTTCATGCAGGCTACAATTACGGCGACACCGTCGAGATCTTCACTACACGTTACGAAGTGAAGCCGGCGAAACTGGCTCCCGGCAAATACCGGAACATCATGGGCAATGTTGCCACCGCTCTCGGACTTGTTGCCGCTGCGAAGAAAGCAGGCCTTGAACTCTTCCTCGGCAGCTATCCCATTACGCCGGCAAGCGATATTCTCCATGAGCTTTCGACGATGAAGAATTTCGGCGTCAAGACGTTTCAAGCCGAAGACGAGATTGCCGCCATTTGTTCGGCAATCGGCGCGTCGTATGCGGGAGCGTTGGGCGCGACAACCACCAGCGGTCCGGGTATGGCACTGAAGACCGAGGCAATCGGCCTCGCAATCATGCTGGAACTTCCGCTCGTGATCGTGAACGTTCAACGCGGCGGGCCAAGTACGGGACTTCCGACAAAAACCGAACAGGCCGATCTTCTGCAAGCAGTGGTGGGAAGAAACGGTGAAGCCCCGCTGTGCGTCATTGCCGCTTCAACGCCTGCCGATTGCTTCTCGACTGTGTACGAAGCAGCCCGTCTCTCCGTCAAGTTCATGACTCCGGTTATTTGTCTGACAGACGGCTACGTGGCAAACGGTGCCGAGCCCTGGCTGATTCCGAACGTTAATGACTTGCCTGATATTCCGGTAACCTTTGCGAAAGATAAGGAGACATTTCAGCCCTATGCGCGTGACGAGAAGACTCTTTCACGTCCGTGGGCGATTCCCGGAACGCCCGGACTCGAGCATCGCATCGGCGGATTGGAAAAGGAGCATATTACAGGTAACATCAATTACGATCCGGACAACCACGATTTCATGATCAAACTCCGCGGAGAAAAGATCGAACGCATTGCTGATGATATCCCGCTACAAACGGTGGAGGGCGACAACGAAGGCGATCTGCTCGTGCTCGGTTGGGGCAGCACGTACGGCTCCATCAAATCCGCGGTGACAGAAGTACGCGAAGCGGGATACTCCGTTTCGCATGCTCATCTTCGCTATATCAATCCGTTCCCGAAGAATCTCGGTGAGATTCTTTATAAATTCAAGAACGTGTTGATTCCCGAAATCAACAACGGCCAGCTCATCAAGCTCATCCGATCGAAGTACTTGATTCCCGCCGTCGGATTCAATATGGTCAGAGGGCTGCCGCTACGGTCAGAAGAAATCGAACAGAAAATTTACGATATACTTGGAGTCCAGAATGGCTGATACAATCACTCAAGACAAAACAACGCCCGTCAAACTGACGATCAAGGATTTCCAGTCCGACCAGGATGTGCGGTGGTGCCCGGGTTGCGGCGACTACTCAATTCTCGCCCAGGTACAGAGGGTGTTTCCCGAATTCCCTCACGCAAAAGAGAACTTTGTTGCTGTATCCGGTATCGGATGCTCGAGCCGATTTCCGTATTACATGGATGTGTACGGCATTCACGGCATTCACGGCCGAGCGACGGCAATTGCTTCGGGAGTGAAGATTGCAAACCCGCTGCTTGATGTCTGGGTGGCAACGGGTGACGGCGACGGGCTCAGCATCGGCGGCAACCACATGATTCACATGTTGCGCCGCAATCTGAACATCAAGGTACTTCTTTTCAACAACCAGATTTACGGACTTACAAAAGGACAGTACTCCCCCACGTCGTTGTTGGGACAGGTCACGAAATCCACGCCGGTCGGGGTCATCGATTATCCGTTCGTTCCTGTGTCGCTGGCGTTGGGCGCGAGCGCAACATTCGTTGCGCGCACAATGGATCGCGACCCGAAGCATTTACAGGAGATGGTACGCAGGGCGGAAAAGCATCAGGGTTCCGCATTCCTTGAAATTTATCAGAACTGCAATGTGTTCAACGACGGGGCGTTCTTCCAGTTCACCGAGAAGGAGACTCGCGACAATACCATTGTCTATCTTGAACACGGGAAACCGCTGGTGTTCGGGAAGCAAAAGGAGATGGGAATCCGTCTCAACGGCTTCACGCCCGAAGTCGTGAACACCACCGAAGGGAAATACTCCGTCAGTGATCTTCTCGTTCACAATGAGCAGGATTCGACGCTTGCGTTCATTTTAGCCGACATGATTCACAATCCCGAATTGCCCCGGCCGATGGGCGTGTTTCTATCCCAGCAACGCCCGACATACGAGCATCAGGTTGAGGATCAGATTGCGAAAGTGAAGGCGAAGAAAGGCGAAGGCGATTTGCAGAAGTTGTTGGATGGGGACGAAACGTGGGTGATCCAATAACCGTTTTTCGACGAACCGTTTGCATGACAAAAGGGAGGCTCTTCGCCTCCCTTTTTCGTTCAGACAATTACCCTTTTACTGCGTAATGTTTGAGTTTCGTTGCACACTCCAGCCGACCTGCCCCCCTCGCAAAGCCGTAATTCTCAATCCTTGTATCGTTTTCGGAAAGTTCGACGGTAAATCGTGCCCCGACGGGATCCGCGCAACGATTGTCAAGCGGCAGCCATGCCTGAACCACAGGAATTCCGGCCGCTATCAACTCCGAAAGAAGCGTCTCCGGATTGACGAGATTTGAATTGTAGAAGAAGATGAACGACGTCGAACCAAACTGAGGTACTTCGTTCACTCCAATTTCGGAAACGACAAATGCCCGGGCGTCAATGGTGTTCGTTTCCTTGCAAGCACCGAAACCTGTTAACAACGAAAAAACAACTGCAAAGCGGATTCCCTTCATACACACTCTCCTTTCTCAACAAACACTTCTCCCCTTTGTCTATGCGAATGTATCTATGAAGTGACTGAGATGCAACGTTGAACGCTGCGTATCCTTTCTTGTTGTCATCGGATTGAGTATATTAATTGAAAATTCAACGGAATTCTCACGTTCTATTGATGAATCAGGCAATTCAGGCAGTCGCTGAAGTACTTAAGAAACACAGAACTTTCGTTCTCACGACACACGTCAATCCCGACGGCGACGGGCTTGGCTCCGAAGTAGCGCTTGCCGAGTGGCTCGCCGGTCAGGGCAAGTTGGTTCACATTCTCAACCACAGCGCTACGCCCGACTTCTATTTCTTTCTCGACCCAGGCAATCGAATCAAGCAATTCAACGAAGCGACTGATGCTCGCACTTTCGCCGAGGCTGATGTCATTGTTGTTTTGGATACGAACCACACGGACAGGGTTCGTTCGATGCAGGCACATCTTCTCAGCAGCAAGGCAATCAAAGTGTGCATCGACCATCATCTTGATCCGGAGGAGTTTGCAGATCACTATCTTATCGATGATGATGCAACTTCAACCGGCGAACTTGTATACCGCTTGCTGGTTCATCTGAATGGAAGCAGCCTCTCCCCTCTTATCTCGCAGGCTCTATACTGCGCAATTATGACGGATACCGGCTCGTTTCGCTTCCCTCGTGTCGATGCGGAGATTCATCGAATCGTTGCACACCTGATAGAATGCGGCGCCGATCCCGTTCGGATCTATCACGAAGTATACGAACAATGGACTGCAGGTCGTGTGCAGTTACTCGGCGACGCTCTCGCCAGTTTGCGAACAGAATATGATGGCCGACTCGCTCACATAACCATCACGCAGAACGATCTGAAACACACCGGCACAACAGAAGTTGACACGGACAACTTCACGATCTACCCCATGCAAGTGGCAGGAGTGGTAGCGGGAATTCTGTTTCTCGAATTGAAGGACGGTATCAAAATGAGTTTCCGGTCGAAAGGCGATATTCCCATCAACGAACTCGCAAAGGAATTCGGCGGCAACGGACATAAGAACGCAGCCGGGGCCAGACTCTATGGCTGCACACTCGCCGACACAAAGGAAGAAGTTCTGAGTGCAGCATCCAAGTACATTAACAACGGGGGAATTCCTGCATGATTGCATTTCGCACTGAGCACGCAAGTCTGGCACGAATACAAGCCGATGTCGTGGCGTGTTTCGTTTCTGAAGATAAACCTGCGTACAAGCACCATACAGCTCTTCACACACAGCAGTTCCCGAGTCTGTCGCCGGCTTTCCAGGCAGGAACGTTCACCGGGAAATTCCAGGAAACCATCACCCTCTTCCCTTCCGAAAAAAAGGTTACGCTGCTTCTTGTCGGGCTGGGTAAGAACGAGCAACTGTCGATTGAACGAATCCGCAAAGCGGCTGCAACCGCGGCAAAGACGGCACACTCCCTGAAGGCAAAAACGCTTGCCCTCGTTGTTCCTGACCCGGCAACAATTTCATCGGAACATTTCGAGAGTGATGAATACCCTGTCAGCGTTGCGCTTGTTGAGGGTTCGGGTCTCAGTCTATACAGATTCAACAAATATCTGACCGTAGAGAACAGCGGAACGATTTCCGTCAAGCGGATTACGCTCGTTGCCAATAGTGCTGGCGGGTTGCGGGATATCAAGAATGCTGTCGCATTTGCTACTACTCTCGTTGAAGCGACATGGCTCGCCCGCGATCTTGCCAACGCCCCGCCGAACGAGATCTATCCGGAAACTCTCGCGCAACATGCGAAGCAGGCAGGAAGGAAGAACAGGATTTCTGTAACTGTTTTGGATGAGAAGAGAATCCAACGTCTGGACATGGGCGGTGTTCTTGCCGTTGCCAAGGGAAGCGAGAAACCGCCGCGCTTCATCATCATGGAGTACAACAAGAAGCGTAACATCCCGACCATCGTACTTGTCGGCAAAGGCGTCACGTTTGACTCGGGCGGCATTTCCATAAAACCCGCTGCAGGAATGGGCGAAATGAAAATGGATATGGCCGGGGCGGCGGCCGTCATAGCAACAATGCAGGCCGCGGCAAAACTCAAGCTCCCCATTCATCTCGTCGGACTTGTGCCTGCAGTCGAGAACCTTCTTTCCGGCAGGGCGATGAAACCCGGAGACATCATCACGCATCTAAATGGCAAAACATCCGAGGTGGATAATACTGATGCGGAAGGACGGCTGATTCTCGCAGATGCCCTCTCGTTCGCTTCGCGTTACAGGCCCGGGATTGTCATCGATTTGGCAACGCTTACAGGTCACGTTGTTGTGACTCTCGGCCACTTCGCGACCGGAATGCTCGGCAATGACCAGACAACAATGGACATGTTGAAAGAGGCCGGTGAACGGACGTACGAACGTGTGTGGCAACTTCCGATGTTTGATGAGTACGAGAAATTGAACAAAAGCGACGTTGCCGATGTTAGGAATTCAGGAGGACGGGCTGCCGGAACCATTACCGCAGCCTTCTTCCTCAAACAATTTATCGGGGAGTACAAGTGGGTTCACCTCGACATCGCGGGCACGGCCATTCTCTCAGAACCATCGGATTATATTCCCAAAGGAGGCTCGGGTGTCGGTGTACGGTTGCTTGTTGATTTTCTTCGTCATTACAAGACGTGAATTGTCAGAGGAATTAAGAGGAGGGTAGAATGAAACGCATGATGGTTGTGTTGACGGCGGTGCTGCTGATAAGCTCAGTCCGGGCGCAGCAACAAGGGACACCGCAGCCCCAGGTTCAAGCCGAAACGCCGCAGTTCGTGTTCTACGAAGCAATCAATCTCGTCGATCAGGACTCAACAAGATCACGTATCGATATTCCGTACCGGATCGATAACAACTTCTTCATTGCTGTGAAAAATACCGAAGCTTCCCTCCAATCGCCATTCATGCGGCGGGGAGAAGTGTTGATTGAATTGCTGGACAAGAACGGTATGTCAAAGGCGCGTGATATTAGCCGCTTTACGAATCCTGCTTTCAGCACGGAATCCCTTTCTGATGAGAAGAATTGGCATCACGGCATCGCATCATTTTCGGTAGAGCCGGGCGAGTACACGATCGTCTTTGAGATTGATGATTTAGAGTCCGAGCGCAAATTCCTTGAACGGAATAAAAAGATCGAGGCAGCGCGCTTTGCCGGAACTACACTGCTTGTGTCAACCCCCGTCTTCATCCAGACTGTACGGAATGACACACTCATGTTGCAAAACTTCGGCGGCAATATCGGTTTCGGCAGCACGGCTTCCCTCTATCTCCAACTCTACTCCGACGTATTGACGGCGGAGCCGGTTCGTGTCGAATATACGATTTCGACGCAGCCGTTCATGTTTCAGGATCCAAAGGTGATGGCGTCCGACACGATCAACCAACTCCCGCTCTTACAGCCACGACCTTCCGTCGGAGCGGCAGAGAATTCCGCACCGACATATATCCTTGCGCCCGATGATGGCGGAGAGAACACGTCGGCCATTCTTGTCTCTTTGGGCGCGGAGAAACTCCCCCTGCGTCCGTTCATGTTGGAGATGCGAATCATGCAGGGAACGCTCTCCGCAACTCTCAAGAAACCATTCCTGATGGTGTGGCCTGAAATGCCATCTTCGCTGCGTGACGTGGATTTCGCCCTTGAGGCACTACGGCACATTACGCGGGAAGAAGAACTCGACTCGCTCAGAAGAGGCCAACGTGATGCCCGGCTCCGAAGCCTCGAGGAATTCTGGAAACAGAAAGATCGTACACCCGACACCGACTACAATGAAGTGATGGTGGAATACTATCGTCGCGTGGATTATACCATGCGCACCTTCAGTTCGATGAAAGGAGGCGACGGCTACAAAACCGACCGCGGCCGGATCTATATTCTGTACGGCCCTCCTTCAAAGACCGAACGCTCGCTTGACCCTAACGCGGGCTATGTCGAAGTATGGTTATATGAAAAGCTTGGCAGAAAATTCGTTTTTCGTGACCAATCACGCTCGGGCAACTACACATTGGTGGCAACACAAAATCTCTGATGCGCAATAGCAACAAGCCCGTCATAGCAATCACGGTCGGTGATTTCAACAGCATTGGACCCGAAGTGACGCTCAAAAGCCTCCGGGCTCCCGCCGTCCGGAAGGCTTGTCGTATTGTCCTCATCGGGCCGCGTGAGGTGTACTCGTACTACTCCGGTCAATCGTGGTTTGATCCCCCGACCGGATTCTCGCTCATTGAGACGCCCTCAGTTTCTCTGACCAACATCTCTCCCGGAACACTCTCGAAGCAAGCAGGCGCAACAGCCGCGTTCGCCATTGAAGCCGCCGTCAGAGCTGTTCAATCCGGCATCGCTGATGCAATCGTGACAGCGCCTGTTTCAAAGCAGGCGTTGCATCTTGCAGGTATTGATGTTCCGGGTCAAACGGAAATGGTGCAACATCTGTCGAATTCGCCGAAGGTTGCAATGATGCTTGTGTCGCAAACAATGCGCGTCGGACTTGTCACTATTCACGTCCCGATTAAAAATGTCGCGAGCATGATTACAAAGCAACTTCTTCGGGAAAGAATTGCTATCATTCATTCGGCATTGCGGACAGATTGGAGAATCCGCAAGCCCAAGCTTGCCGTTCTCGGACTCAACCCCCACGCAAGCGAAGGCGGGGACATAGGGAATGAAGATGTGAAAATTGTGGCGCCCGTGGTAAAGGAATTTCAGAAGAAAGGAATGAACATTGAAGGCCCCTTCCCCGCCGATGCATTCTTCGGAACATACAAGCCGGGCATATACGACGGCATTGTCGCAATGTACCATGATCAGGGATTGATTCCGCTGAAGATGTCCTCGTTCGGCAAAGCGGTCAACATTTCCGTCGGACTTAACATCGTCCGGACGTCGCCCGATCACGGAACAGCATTTGATATTGCGGGAAAAGGAATAGCCAATCCTGGAAGCATGATTGAAGCCATCATGCTTGCGGCACAAGTCGTACAAAACAGAAGGTACGCCCAAAAAGCAGGAAGAACATGATTCAGTTTTCCAACGTCACGGCGGCGTTCGACGGACACAATGTTCTGGAAGATGTGTCTGTGCAGATCAACCCCGGCGAATTCGTCTTCGTCGTCGGGCAAACGGGCAGCGGCAAAAGCACACTGCTCCGGCTGATGTACATGGATGTGATGCCGGAAAAAGGAGCCGTTATCGTCGGCAAATACAACTCGCAGGCAATTCAGAAGAAGGAGAAGCCCTACCTGCGGCGGACGCTCGGCATTGTGTTTCAGGATTTCCGCCTGATGGAAGACAGAAGTGTGTTTGAGAATGTCGCGTTCACGCTGCATGTAACAGGCACGCCGAGGAAAGATATCAAGAAAAGCGTGCTGCGGGCGCTTGCCGATGTGGGCCTGAGCCACCAGCGCAACAAAATGGCGCTCGAACTTTCAGGAGGCGAGCAACAACGTGTAGTCATTGCGCGGGCGCTTGTGAACGACCCCCTCTTCCTTCTCGCCGACGAACCTACAGGAAACCTCGACCCCACAACATCGTGGGACATCCTGCAACTTCTCAAAACCATTAATACTCGTGGCACTGCCATAATCATGGCAACTCATAACCACGATCTGGTAAAGCGGATGAACGCGAGGGTGATTGAGATTCGTGACGGGAAGTTGTTTGAGGTGAAGGACTTCTAAGCCGGATACTCATCAGCGGGGGGGGGCAGAATCTCTTCAGATTTATATACGTTTGCTTTGGACACCGGGAGAAAGAGGGATGAAGGACGCAGAGCACGGGGAGGGAAAACTCAAAATCATGACTCTGTGCTCTCAGCGTCTCTGCGATGAAAACCCTCGCCACTTACCCCGCCACCGCCTCCACTCTCTTCACCTCGGGTACAGCTTTCATCACAGCGCGTTCGACGCCGGCGCGCAATGTCAAAACTGAAAGCGGACAAATCATACAGGTTCCTTCCCACTTCAACTCTACAACACCCGTTTCAGATTTGAAGCGAAGGAACTTCACATCGCCGCCATCAGCCTGCAGGTAGGGACGGCATGTTTGAAGGGCGAGTTCTATTTTTTCGGAAATATCCATTACGGAAAAAAGGAATCCTTCTGCGTTGACTCGGCAATGATGAAGGATGCCTTCACGGTATTCACATCAACTGAATATCGATTGCCGGTGCTGCTTCCTGCTGCGAGTTGCGGATACTGACTTGCGCCGCCAGATTGCGTGCGATGTTCTGGATAATATCCCCCTGCGCCTTGTAGCGCTCGTCAAAAACAACGGGCTTCCCGGTATCTCCGCCTACTCGTATTGATGTGTAGATGGGGATGTCGCCGAGGAACGGCACACCCAATTCTTCCGCTGCACGCTTTCCGCCGCCGTTGTCAAAAATTTCTTCGCGATGTCCGCAGTGGGAACAAGCGAAGTAGCTCATGTTTTCCACGATGCCGAATACGGGCACGTTCACCTTTTGGAACATGACGAATCCTTTGCGCGCATCGGCAAGCGAAATATCCTGCGGCGTCGTGACAATGACGGCCCCCGTCAGCGGGATGGTTTGCACAAGCGTCAGTTGAATGTCGCCCGTGCCCGGAGGAAGGTCGAAAACGAGATAATCCAACTCTCCCCAATCAACGTCAGACATGAACTGCTTGACTGCACCGCTCGCCATCGGGCCGCGCCAGATCACTGCCTGCATCGGATCGACAAGAAAACCGATGGACATTACTTTCACCCCGTATTTTTCCATCGGCTGAAGGCGCTGATTTTTCACCATCGGGCGTCCGGTCAATCCCATCATCAGCGGGATGCTCGGCCCGTAGACGTCGGCATCCACCAGCCCCACCTTTGCCCCGTCTTTCGCAAGTGCCACGGCAAGATTGACCGCAACAGTTGACTTCCCGACACCGCCTTTCCCCGAGGCAACAGCAATTGTATTGCGGACGCCGGGCAGCACATCCTCTTTCTGCTTATTCTCATGACGGGTGACGTTGGATGTCATCTCAATGGAAACCGCACCGACGTCAATCGAGCTGCGTATCGCCTGCTCCGATTGTGCTTTCAACTCGTCACGAACCGGACAGGCCGGTGTCGTGAGTTCAATGTCGAAGCTGAGATTGCGTCCATCGATCTTCACATTCTTCACAAAATTCAGCGCGACAATATCACGATGAAGGTCGGGATCTTTAACGACTTTCAATGCTTCGAGAACGTTGGCTTCGGTCAATTGTCTCATGGATTACTCCCTGTGGTTCTATCAATTCAACGAGACAGGAGTCTCGCTCTACCTCTCAGATTACTTTCATCCTCTTGCCGACTTTCTCGAAGGCTTCGAGAGCCCGGTCAATATCTTTCCTGCTCAATGCGGCAGAAATCTGTGCCCGCAACCGCGCTTCGCCTTTCGGCACAACGGGAAACCACAAGCCTTTGATGTACACGCCTGCCTTCAGCAACGCTTTACTCATGTCCTGTGCAACCGCCGCCTCACCCAACATAATCGGGACTATGGGATGATCGCCTTCGAGGATCGTGAAGCCGAGGCTGGCGATTTCTTTGCGGAAGTACGCGGTATTTTTGTGCAGTCGTGTCACAATCGACTTGTCTTTCATAAGAAGGTCGAACGCCGTTGTCGCACCGTACACAATTGGCGCAGGAAGGGAGTTGGAGAAGATATATGTTCGTGCCTTTTGCCGCATATACGAGATCAGCTCTTTCTTGCCGCTGATGTACCCGCCGGCGGCTCCGCCGATTGCCTTACCGAGTGTTCCGGTCAGCACATCAATCTTGCCGTGAACCCCTTTTGCTTCCGGAGTTCCGCGCCCGCGCTTCCCGCAGACGCCGACCGCGTGTGAATCATCAACAAACAGAATTGCGTTATAGTTCTTCGCTACCGCAACCAGCTTGTCGAGATGCGCAAGATCGCCTTCCATGCTGAACACGCCGTCTGTAGCAATAATCCGCAAGCGATAATCGGCGTTCTTATCTTCCTCAAGCTGCCGGATAAGATCATCCACGTCGTTGTGTTTGTAGATTTTCCTGTCCGTTATCTCCGCTTTGCATAACCGCTGTCCGTCAATGATACTGGCGTGATTGAGACGATCGGAATAGATGACATCCTTGTACGTTTCATATCCCAACTTCTCATTTGTTAACGAAGCAAAGAATGCTTCGTTTGCCGCCCAACAGGAGGAAAAGAGAATGGTGTCTTCCGTTCCGAGAAACTTCGAGATCTTCTTTTCAAGATCGAAATGAATACCCTGCGTGCCGCAAATAAACCGGACGGACGCAACGCCGTACCCGTATTCGTTGATTCCCTTGATCGCCGCCTTTCTGACTGCCGGATGATTGGAGAGCCCGACATAGTTGTTTGACGCAAGCATCACTACCTTTTTGCCATTCACGCGGACGACGCCATCTTGCGGCCCTTCAAGCGGTACTTCATACTTGAATGTTTTTGTTTCTTCAAGCTGTTGAAGCTCTTTTGAAACGAGTTCCAGATAATTCGGCATAGTGTATTCTCTTTGGATGTTGGTTGGTGGTGGAAAGCCCTTACCCCGCCTTCTTTACAAGCCGAGCGGCGAACGAGCCGTCCATTCCGTGCTTGTGCGGGAATGTTTCGACGAACCCCTCCGCATTCACGAGATCGCTGCTGAAGAACTTGCCTGCATGTTCCAATTCAAATTCCGGGTGTGTCGCAAGAAACTTCCTTACCACTTCCTGATTCTCCTCCGGCTCGGTCGAACAGGTACTGTACACGACCACGCCGCCCGGCTTGACAAGCCGTGAAGCATTTTCCAGCAACCCGGCTTGAATCTTGCTGAGCTTGACGATATCAGAAACATCCCGCTTCCATTTCAGGTCGGGTTTCTTGGTCAACACGCCGAGTCCGGAACACGGCACGTCGAGCAGCACACGGTCAACAGGGTCATACTCGAAAGACGACGCATCAGCAACAACAAGCTTCACATTCTTCAATCCCAATCTGTCGCACGCTGCCCTGATGAAGCTCAATTTCACTTCATACTTGTCGATCGCGAGGACTTCGCCTTGATTCTTCAGAATTTCGGCAATGTGAGTCGTTTTGCCGCCGGGAGCTGCACACATATCCATTACACGCTCGCCGGGTTGGGCACCGAGCAGGAGGCAGGGCAATGCGGCGCTTTCGTCCTGAATCGTAAACATTCCGCCCCGGAACATTTCATTTTGTCCGATACGCGGAAAGCTCTTTACTTTGATGAAGTAGTTGATATGGTTCGAGCCCTGATATTGGATTTGCTGGGCTTCAAATTGCCGCAGTAACGTCGCGGGCTCTGTCCTGAGTTTGTTGATCCGAAGAGTAAGGGGCGGACGCTCGTTGTTGACACTGAGCAACTTCCTGGTTTCTTCGCCGCCGAACCTTCCCACCCAACGCTTCACCATCCAATGCGGATGGGAGAACATAACGGAGAGGTACTGCACCTCATCATTCGCCGGGTCAGGATAGCGGATGCTCTCGATGTTCCGGATGATGTTGCGGAGAACTGCGTTCACAAGCCCGGCGGGCTTATCTCCCCGGATACGCTTGATAAACTCGACCGCTTCGTTGACAGCAGCCGGATGCGGGATTCGCTCAAGATACAGAATCTGGTACAAGCCGACTCGCAGCGCATTTTTTACATTGATTTCAGATTTCGCAAAATTCCCGTGCGAGAAGCCGTTCAACACCCAGTCGAGTTTGTTCTGCCAGCGCAGAACGCCGTGAACCAATTCCGTCAACAACCCTTTGTCAATATCGGGCAGGTCGCCGGAGCGAAGTTCGTTGTCCAGCAGTTTGTCGAGATACGCGTCCGTCCGCTCCACACGGTTCAGAATTTTCACGGCGGTGCCGCGAACCCCGTCATACAGGTTGCGTTTCTGTTCAACGGTATTATTATGCGTCTGATTTGTCATGATGCGGGATCGATTCATGGCAAGCGCAGGTGATGCAATGAGGAATACCGAACGAGGAATGCTTGATACATCCAAGGTGCATGAAGCGCGCTCAAGAAAATGTTGCGTACAAGACGACTGTGGCGCCCGACTGCCGACCGGCATGCACAAGGCGCCACAAGATTGTTACAGCGTACAACAGGCCTGCTCTATGCCGCCGGGGTTTCGGCCTTCTTCGCGTATTTCCGGTTGTATTTTTCAACACGCCCTGCAGAGTCAACCAGCTTCTGGCGCCCGGTAAAAAAAGGATGACAAGCGGAACAAATTTCAAGTTTCAAATCACCAATGGTTGTGCGGGTTTCGAAGGTGTTGCCGCACACACATGTGACGGTAGCTTTCTTATACATCGGATGAATGCCGGGTCTCATTCTGCCCCGTTCCTTTCAGCAAAACAAATGAATTCTTTGAATTAAGTGCATTAAAGATACACAAAACGTCGGAGAGACGCAAACCGACTTTCCCCGGCCGATTTCCTTGATATTTCGATATTGAATTGATAGATTGGAAGCACGCAGTTCACTTGTGAAGGAGATTCCCGATGAAACACACACGGTTGTTTGCGCTGGCAGTAGTCCTCGCATCGTTTCCACTCACTCTTGCAATAAGCGGCAGCAATTCGACGTACGATTTTCTCAGAACAGATGTCGGGGCACGCGCCGGCGCGCTGGCGGGCAGCTTCGTCACCATCACCAATGATCCCGCAACGATTTTCTACAATCCGGCCGGACTGGGCACGCTGGAGGAGCCAATGGGCTCGCTCGGGTTCTTCAAACATCTGCTTGATATCAATTCAGGATATGCAACATACTCACAGCCTATTTCCGACGTCGGGCATTTCGGCGTCGGTGTGTTGTATGTTAATTATGGATCGTTCGATGAGACGGATGACTTCGGTAACAAAACAGGAAATACGTTCAGCGCAAGCGATCTCGCATTCAGCTTCGGATATTCCAATACGATAGACGAGAATCTCTACTGGGGAGCGAATGCAAAGTTCATCTACTCATCCATTGCGGGTGTGAAGTCAACGGGACTTGCCGCCGATCTCGGGATTCTGTATACCATACCCGAAAGCCGCGTTACGCTCGGCGCAAGCCTTAGAAACCTGGGAACACAGTTGACCTCATATCTCTCCACGAAAGAGAATCTGCCTGTTGATTTTGTAGTCGGCGCATCTGTCGTGCCGAAAGGGATTCCCCTCCTTCTGAATCTGAATTTTCACAAGCTGAATGAAGAAGCAGAAACGTTCGGCGACAGGTTCAAAGCGTTTTCCATCGGCGGGGAGTTCACGTTAAGCCGCGTATTACAGGCGCGGGTAGGCTACAGCAATGAACAACGACAGGAATTGAAGACCGGAGCTTCCGCAGGACTTGCAGGATTTTCGGGAGGAATTGGAATTACTGTCAAGGAATACAAAGTGGATTACGCACTTTCGTCGCTCGGCTCAATCGGCGCTTTGCATCGTATTACCATAGGGGCGATTTTCTAACTTCCAACAGTCAGGACAACGGACAGCCGTTGCTCATCAAGAGCGACGGCTATTTTTTTGCGTTCGTGGTTCAATGAGCGTGATGAAAATAGGCAGACACCAGCATCTGGCCCACATAGAAGAGCGCCATCCCGCCAAACACAAGTACGGGAATTATCCGATTTTTGGAATGATTGATTTCCGGAATCAGATCGCTTGCACCGACGTAGGTTGCAATTCCTGCCGAGAAGGCAAAAGCCTTTCCCACAATTTCTTCATTCACGCTCGCCAGGAAGAACACACTGACGATGCCCAGCATTGTTGCAACCCCGATCGCCGCCGATGCGAGAAACGCGGTTCGCCTCCGGTGTTCCGCGGCCAGCATCACCGAAGCAATCGTCAATCCCTCCGGAATCTTGTGAAGAAGAACTGCTATGAAGATGAGAAGTCCGAGAGAGAAATCAAACTGCATGCCTGCCGAAATCGCAAACCCGTCGAAGAACGCGTGAATGAAAAGTCCCGCAAACGTCGACATGCTCGCAATCTTCGACACCATCACATCGCGATGCGTTTCCTCGCCGAAATGCAGGTGACCGACAATTGTATGTTCAAAGAAGTGCAGCACCGAATACCCCGCCAACATGTACAGAGGAGCCTCGAAACCCACGGCGTGAATCCCCTCGGGAATCAACTCCATGAACACAAGGGCGAGAATGAAACCGGCGCTCAGGGCAAGCAGGTATTCCTGGATTTTTTTGGGCCATTCTTTGCGAAGAACAACCAACGCCCCGCCGAGAATTTCAGCAAGCGCGGCAATGAGTCCGTAGATGATGATTGTAAGAGCCATCGGGATTATTTCATGTAGGGAGATTTGATGAACTGACGTGCCTGGCTGTGCGAGTCACGATACTCTTTCATTTCCAATACCTTGCGGTATTGGAGCATTGCAAGATCACGTTTCGACAACACATCGTGAATGTTGCCTGCCTTGAGGTTGGCCAGCACCATGAAGCCGGAAGGCCCGTCGACGTCGAGTTTTCTGCTCAACTCATCACAACGATAGAAGTGTTTCAGCCCGGCCTCCGGATTCCCGACCGTCAGTTCATACATTCCGAGGTAGTATTCCGCTTCGCGTTCCGTGCTTGCGCCGTATCCGCGCTGCTTTTCTTGACATCGTTGTGCGATAACACCGAATACCTCCTTCACTTTCTCCCAGTTTGCCGTCACAACGTAACATCGGCCAAGGTATTTGTGGAACAGCATATTATTGGGAAAACGGGCATGGAGTTTCATCGCCAACTCCAACGCCTGCGGATAATCCTTCTCAAACTGGTAATACAATTGCATCAGGAAGTAAGAAGACTCTATGCTTGCATACTTTCCTTTTTCCGCGGCAGCCCTGATCTGCCGGATGCCTTTTTCTTTGTCGCCCCGCGGAACGAACAGCAACAGGGGTTTCACAAAGGGGTATTCGTTGGGAATGACTTCGGCATAGTAGTTATAAATTCCCGAGCCGAGCAGGATGTCGTAGTTGTTCGGATCGAGGGATGACGCCTCCTGCACAATCGGTAAGGCTCTCCGCCCGGCATTTGCTGCGTCGAACCAAGAACTGCGGTGGGCCTTCAACCGTCCGCGGAATCCGATTGCGCCACCTTTGAAGAAGAGGGCCGTAACGTCATTCTCATTTTTGTCGAGCATCTTGTCGCAGAGTTCGACGACAGTCGAGAGTTCGTCGTAGAACCGGTCGTCATACTGCTCGTTTTCCATGTCAATAAGGATTCTCCACCACGTCACCATCGCACGGAAGAAATATCCCGCCGGATGATTCGGGCGCATCCTGACAAGTTCGTTGAATTCGTTGTCGGCATTCTCGAATTCAAGATTGTAAACGTATTCGATTCCCTTCAATGTTCTTGCGTCGAAATCCTCGTCACTTTGCGCCGCAAGCGGGGCGGAAACAAACAGACACAAAACTGCCAACCGGTACAAACGGATCACGCCGCTTTTCTCCTCTCCAGAAAATCAACAGTCAGATTTTCGTCCTTGCGCTCGAGTGTGACTATGCCTTCAAACGGATGCAGACTTCGTGACAGAACCAGATAGACACCGCACAGCAGAATCACCAACGTTGCCAGGGCGCCGCCTTCGGGACCGTACGCTCCGCCTGTCATCCACTCAGGCCCGAACTGTGTGAGTTTTGTAAGCTCGTACGACGTGAAATGCATGCCGCTCGTCGGGTAACCGAAGAGTGTTGTTTGAGAGAAGTTCCACGCAAAGTGAATGCCGAACGGCAGCCACAATCCCCGTGTGCGCCAGCAGGCAAGACAGAAAACAAATGAAACCAGGACTGTATTAATGACTCCAAATGCACCGGCGTTGGGGTTCCTGATGTGGGCAAAACCAAACAGTACGCCAACAAGTACAGCGGCCGGAATGAACCGTATGCCGCGCACGAGGGTTTGAAACAGATAACCGCGGAATAAGACTTCTTCGAACATTGCAGCGACCGCAAAAAAGACGATGGATATTCCGAACATCGTAAGTCCTTCAGTCCACGTCACCTCAACGGCAACCACCTTGACATATCCCGACAGGTACTGGATGCCGAAGATGGCCGTCATCATCAACCAGCCGATAAGGCATCCGATGCCGAGTTCACGCATCGTCTGTGCGTTGATTGCAAGTCCAACGGCAGTCAGCGGTTTGCGATTGACAAATTTCGTGACGAGAAATGTCGTAATCACCGTTGCGACGAGGGATGCCGCCGCAAGGGCAAAGGTGTCCTGGATTCTCAAGAAAAGAATGAGAGGAAGTGTCACGGCCGCCGTTACGGCCGCCAACACGATCAGAAAGAGGGCAATTTGCCAACCTGCCCGAAGCTCATCGAATTGGTTTTTGAAGATGTTCTTCACATTCATGCGTATCATCCCTTGTACACAAAAAGGGTGGGCATGAGCTCCCACCCTTCAGCCGGAGGAGGCCGGCTTTTGCTTGTACGTTATGCGCCTCAGTAACGAAGCTGGTTCTTTTCCGCAGCTTCTTTCAGATCGTCATTGGCAAAGATGGCAATTTCCACGCGACGGTTTTGCCTTTTCCCGTCGGCTGTTTCGTTACCTGCAATCGGCTGCAATTCGCCATAGCCCACGGTGGTAATCCGTGTACCTACAACACCCTGACCTTTGGTATAACCTGCAACTGAGTTTGCCCGTGCCTCGCTCAGCTTTTGGTTGAATTCTTCCGAGCCGTCAGAATCCGTATGTCCCTCGATGAGAACGTTCGTATCTTCGTACTTGTTCAATATCACCGCGAGCTTTGCGATATTGGATTGTGCTACGGGCTGCAACGTTGACTTACCTGTTTCAAACAGAATTCCTGAATCGAATGTGATTTTTATTCCTTCACCCACACGTTCGACCTTTGCCCCCTCGATATCCTTCTGGATTTCTTCGGCTTGTTTGTCCATATACCGTCCAATCAACGCTCCGGCGGTACCGCCAACAGCAGCGCCTATAATTGCACCCAGCGCCGTGTTACCTGCCGCCTTGCCGATTACTGCTCCCACAGCACCGCCGGCAGCAGCGCCAATTACCCCGCCCTTAACCGTTTTGCTGGCGCTGCATCCCGACATGACGATCGCTGCAACGACCAGTACCGCTATTACCGATTTCCACGATGTTTGCATAATGCCTCCCTGTTTTTCTGATTGTCTATGCGATCTACAGGCTGATACCGCTACTAAGATAATTCCGGACTTGAGAAATTGCAACTCTTTCTTGCTTCATTGAATCACGCTCACGGACGGTGACAGTTTGATTGGCAAGCGTTTCGGAGTCAACCGTAATGCAGAAGGGGGTCCCGACTTCATCTTGCCGCCGGTAGCGCCGGCCTACTGCGCCGCTGTCATCGTAGAACACACGCATATGCGGGCGCAGCTCCGCTTCGAGTTTGCGCGCAATTTCGGGCATACCGTCACGATTGACAAGCGGGAACACGGCAGCTTTCGTTGGCGCGAGGCGGGGATTGAACCTCAACACGGTCCGTACCTCGGTTTTGCCGTCGGCTGTCGGCGCCTCCTCTTCGTTGTACGCATCAATCAGAAACGCCATGAAGGAACGACTTGCCCCGGCCGAGGTTTCGATAATATAGGGAGTGAACTTCTCTTTCGATTCCTGATCGAAATACTGCATCGATTTGCCCGAGTACTTTTCGTGTTGAGAGAGATCGAAATCGGATCGGTTGTGAATTCCTTCTATCTCGCCCCAACCGAACGGGAATTGATATTCAATGTCGTACGCGTCTTTTGCGTAGTGAGCGAGCTTGTCAGGTTCATGTTGATGCCATTGCAGCTTCGCGTTCGTCATTCCGAGATCGACAAACCATTGCATCCGTTCGGCCCGCCACTTCTCAAACCACTCAACATCGGTTCCGGGCTTGACGAAAAACTGCATCTCCATCTGCTCGAATTCCCGTGTGCGGAAGAGAAAGTTCTTCGTGTTGATTTCGTTGCGAAACGCCTTGCCGATTTGCGCAATGCCGAACGGCGGCTTCTGCCGAGAACCGGAGGCAACGTTCAGAAAGTTGACAAAGATCCCTTGCGCTGTTTCGGGGCGAAGGTAGACGACGGCGCCTTCGTCTTCCACCGGACCGACAAAGGTCTTGAACATGAGATTGAATTGACGGGCTTCGGTGAACTTCCCTTCCGCCTGACACTTTGCAGCTTTTCGCCCTTTATACGCGGGGCTGCCGCACATCGCCTCTTCCACCTGGTCGGCGCGGAAACGAGCTTTGCATTCCTTGCAATCCACCATTGGGTCGGTGAAGTTGGCAACGTGCCCCGATGCTTCCCATACGCGAGGATGCATCAGAATAGCGGCATCAATGCCTTCGATGTCTTCGCGGTACGTCATGGATTGCCACCACGCATCCTTGATGTTGCGCAGCAACTCGACGCCCAACGGACCGTAATCCCAGCAGCCGTTGAGGCCGCCATAGATTTCGCTTGATTGAAATACAAAGCCCCGCCGCTTCGCAAGCGAGACGATTTTATCCATGATACCGGCCGTATTGGATGGTGCCGGTTTCTGCGGCTTCTGTTCCGTACTGATGACTGTTTCTCCTTTCAACCTCAGGTTGCTACTGTGTTTCTTGCTTTATCGTGAATACAATACTCTGGTGAATCACTCCGTCCTTCTTGATGTGCATCGTGACGGATTTATCTTCCGATCTTTCCGTAGCAACAACCGTTGCCCCGAACGGAACAACCGCACGACTCAGATCGTAATTGAAATTCAACGTGCTGAAAGTTGACGGAACGGCAACACGCATCTCTGTCCGCGAGAATGTCCCGTTGTTGCTTCCAACCCGTCGGATTCGCACGGATTTGAGGTCGATGTTATGCCCGGCAAGCGACTGCCGCACTGCTGTTTGCAGATCGGGTATCGATGTAACCGCCGGCCCCTCCCGATTCGCAGTGTGAAAGAACATAATCCCGGCCGTAACGGAAATTACCAGCACGCCACCAAAGGAAAGCAGGAGAGTCCGCCTCGATTGTTTGAAATTCTGCCGACTCATTTTTTCTTGAAGACGGGCTTTCTTTTTTCAAGGAAAGCCGCCGTTCCTTCCTTGAAGTCCTCGCTGTCACAACACACACCGAACAGCGACGCTTCAAGCTTCTGCCCGTCGTTGAGCATCGTTTCTTGCGTCATGTTCACTGCCTTGAGCGCCATCCTGATGGCGATTTGTCCTTTACTTGCAATCAACTCTGCCATCGTCAATGCAGCACTCATCAAATCGGCTTGCGGCACGATTTTGTTGACAAGCCCGACGCGCAGCGCTTCTTGTGCATCCATTTGATTTCCGGTGAGGATGAGTTCCATCGCCCGGCCTCGTCCAATTAAACGGGCAAGCCGTTGCGTGCCGCCGTAACCTGGAATGACCCCGAGGTTTACTTCCGGTTGACCGAACTTCGCATTTTCCGAGGCGATACGTATGTGACACGCAAGCGCAAGCTCGCAACCTCCGCCCAGTGCGTAGCCGTTGACGGCTGCAATCACGGGCTTACCGAGGTTCTCGATCAAATCAAATACTTCCTGTCCCTTGGCGGAGAATTCCTTGCCCGTTTCCGAATTCAACACCGTCAACTCCTTGATGTCCGTACCGGCAACGAACGCTTTCTCGCCCGCTCCCGTCAGAATCACAACATCCACACTGCTGTCTGTTTTGATTTGTGAGAACACTTCCCGCAACTCCGACTTTGCTTGCGCATTCAGCGCATTCAGTTTGTCGGGACGGTTGATGGTGACGGTGGCGATTCTCTCGTTCGTCTCGAAAAGTAAGGTCTGAAGGTTCATTTCTCTATCGATCTGGTTACTGATTACTGATTACTGATTACTGATTACTGATTACTGATTACTGATTACTGATTGCTGATTACTGATTGCTGATTACTGATTGCCAAGTTACTACGCCACTTCCACCCTGCTCTGATCGCCAATCATGAATCTGTGAACTCGCGGCTTTCCCGTCGCTTCAACAATCTCGACGTCGTTGCCGAGAATGCTTCCCTCAAGCCGCAATCCTACATCAACAATCTTGCAGTCTCGCAACACAATGCTGTACTCGACTTCGCTGTTCCGAACAACAGTCCGGTCGCCGATCGAGGCAAACGGCCCGATGTAGCTGTTTTCGATGATGCAATTCTTGCCGATAATGACCGGCCCGCGTATCTTGCTGTTGAGAATGCGGGCTCCGCCTTCGATGACGACTTTCCCCGCGACATCGGACTGGGCATCAACTTCTCCGTCGATGCGCGGCGCAATCGAATCGAGTATCAGCCGGTTTGCTTCCAACAAATCAACGGGTTTTCCTGTGTCTTTCCACCAACCTGTGATTTCCGTGTAACCGACTTTGAATTTCTTGTCGATAAGATATTGATGGGCGTCGGAGATTTCAAGCTCGCCGCGGGAACTCGGTTTCAGCGCTTTGACCGCCTCGAAAATATGGTGGTCGTAGAGATAGATTCCTGCAACGGCGTACTGACTCTTCGGGTGGGAGGGTTTCTCTTCGACGCCGATAATCTGCCCGTTCTTGATTTCGGGAACGCCGAACCGCTCGGGGTCTTTGACTTTCGACAGCGTCAGAAAGCAATTGCAGCCGCTCTGTTCGAACTCGTCAATGAACCGCTTGATTCCTCCGACAACCATATTGTCGCCGAGATAGAAAATGAACTTGTCATTTCCCGCGAACTTCTCGGCCAGCATAACGACTTGCGCGAGTCCGCCCGGAACCTCCTGCGGAATGTAGGTGATCTTCACACCCCATTTTGATCCGTCGCCGACGTAGTCCGGCACTTCAAGACTGTCGGCGTTGTGCACAATGGCGATTTCCTTGATACCCGCATCAGCCGCCGCCTCAATCGAGTAATACAGTATCGGCTTGTTGGCAATGGGAATAAGATGCTTGTTTTGTGTATGCGTAATCGGACGAAGCCGGGTGCCGCGTCCGCCGCTTGCAATCAATGCTTTCACGAAGTCAGATCCTCATATTGGAGAAAATCAGATTGTACATCATTCTTGCCTGTTCGTGGTCAATGGAGCCCTTCATCTCGGCAAGCCTCGTTGTTTCCGCCGACATCGAACCGTAGTACGGAACAAGATTCGACGCGAACTGTTGCAGTGCTTCGAAGTGATGCGACACCGTTTCGACTCCGCCGCGGGCAATCGGCCCGCTCAATGATTGTGCGGGAGATGTTCGCGCAGCATTGTGCAATGCCGCCATGATGATCGGTTCGAAGACGGGATAGAATTTCTTCTCATTCGTCTTAAGAGCTGCAAACATCTGCTCGAGAATCCACAACAATGTTGTCACGTGGTTTGAAGCAACGACGCAGGCCGCGTGATAGAATGTCCGCATTTCAGGCTTGATGTAGATGGTTTTGCCTTTCAGCTTCGACGCGAGCAGTTTCGCTTTCCGCATTGCCGCGGCATTGCCGTCAACCCCGTAGTAAATTCCGCGTACTGTCGGCAGAATATCCTTCGGCTCAAAGTCACGCGGGAATGTCTGCAAGGGATGAAAGGAGAAGACTGTGGCGCCTTTTGCAGCAAGCGGCTCAAGCACATCGGCGTTCTGAATGCCCGAGGCATGACACACGGAGAGTTTCTTGAAATCGAGATGCGCAACCGCCGCGAGTTTGTGCGCGACTTCTTCAACAACCCTGTGCGGTGTTGTTATCATCACCAGATTCGTTCGCGGAGGAATGGCCGCCAGAGATGTCGAGACGTTCCGGCACCTCACGTATTTTCCCGTCTTCACTGCCGAACGGTTGCTGCGCGACACGACCGCAACGATCTTATCCCCGCTCGCAGTCAGAATCTTCCCCAGCACCGAACCGACTTTGCCGGCGCCGACAATTGCAATATTCACTCCCTGAGACCTTTCATTCGGTTGGTGGTACGTCTATGCCGGGACATCGGGCGCAGGGCTTTCATAGACTACTGCGGATACATACCCGACAACACTGCTGTAATCCCCGGTCGTATCGCCGGAGGTCGCGTAGTGCAGCACTTCAATATTCTTCACGCCGAGACGGTCGAGCGCGGAGAGTACCGCAACAGTTGGTCCGCCGCCGCACGCTTCAGTCCGCCGCGATTCCAGATCGCGCATCAGTTGTTCATAATCGAAATGCTCAATGTCCCTGATCATGACATCATCAAGATGTCTTGCAGTACCGGATGCATGGAAGTGGGACAAATCCGTGCTGGCCACAAACAACGCATTTTCGCCGCGGACTGCAGCAGCGAGGGCTGCGCCGAGATCAAAACAGCATTCCGCCGCCTGATCTCCGGCAACAACCGGCAACACTTTGAACGATTGCAGCGCCTTTTGCAGGAACGGAAGCTGCACTTCCAGCGCGTGTTCACTCCGGTGCCCGTCCTCCGAAGCATAAATAGTGGCATTCGCATCAAGCAACCGCTCGCGCAGGGCTGTGTTCACTTCAACCGCACCGAGCGGCGTCACGTACAGATCACCTGAATACACGGAGACACCTCTGAAAAACTCCCGATGACTGGGCGAGACTACAACAACGGTGTCGTACGCCTCACCCCGAAGCATTGCGTATGCACACGCAGCCGTCAAACCCGAATATACGTATCCGGCATGCGGCGCAATGATACCGCGAATTCTGCCGGCAACGCTTCTCCTCTCCGCTTGTTCGAACAAGCTGTCAATTTCTTCAGCCAATTCCGCAGGGTCGGCAGGATAGAACATCCCGGCAACGACGGGAAAGCGTGCTGTGCGCGCTGTGCTCATGTCCAACTCCTAATGAAGCACATCGGCTTCCTGAGCAATCTCTGCTTCAAAAACAAAAAGTTCCACCTCCGGAAATCGCCAGGCGTACGGTGGAAGTCCGGCTTTTTGCATCGCTGCTTTGAGGAAAGTCTCGCGGTCGAGAGCATATTCTGCCGCCACCTGGGGAAGAAGCAACCCGCGTTGTTTGCCCAAGGCAACTACCAATCCGTGCATGCCGAGTTCAATCTCCTCGGACCCGGTGATGCGGTGGAGCGGAGAGAGAACCGACACCTCGAGAGTCGCCTCTTCCACTTCCGCTAGTGTCATTGGAGGAAAACGGGGATCGTCAAGAGCCGCTTTTACGGCAACTTCCGCTACAACTTCAACGACCGGTTTTTCCGATTCGATCTGGCCGATGCACCCGCGCAATTTGTGGTCAATCCGGATTGTCACAAATGCTCCGGCAGATTGTTCCAGACCCCCGGTTGTTGAAGCGGGAAAATGAAACTCCTGCCGCTTCAACGCGCATGTAATGGCCTTGCGCGCAACAGCCAATAACTCCTGCTTCTCTTCCTGCGATAACATGGCCTTTAGTCCCGTTTTTCCCGGAAGAAGCCGCTCTGAACAAAGAAAACCTAACTAAAAACCGTGCGAGTTTCAAGCAAGCAGATCCCGCGGCACCCCGGAGATATCTGAAGAAAATCACGAAAGAATTCTCGAACTTCATTTCGTGGGATTCTCTTTTGACTTTTGAAAACGACAAGCGTATATTTCGGCTGAACGTTTACCTACCTCATTCATCCGGTTCAAGTTCATTCTCATATCATCGATAATTAGACTTACCGCTTCAGCAGGATCTATCAGGGCGTCCGGCTACAGCACGGTAATTCCGGCACGATTCAATCGAGAACCAGGAACTCGATCGAAAACGGCCGCGAGTTGTGCAGAAAGGCATAGTAGTTCATAGCTGTGTGCTTACTGCGCGACAAATTCTGCAATTCATTGCAACTGGGACGATATCCAAGAAACAGAAGCAAATTGAATGCAGAACAATAAAAGTGCTACTATGCTTTGACTATCTGCCGGCATATTCCTATTCCGGACGCCGGTGTAAACGCTCCGCATACCTCTGCGGAAACAACTTTCGGGAGGGAATATGGATACCCTGCTTCTTGTCGACCGCGACAAATCGTTTCAGGAACGTGCAGCTTCCTATTGGGGAACGCATTTTTCCGTCATCTGCGCAGACAGCATTAACCCGGCACTCGAAGCCCTCACAACACGCAAAATCGATGTAGTGCTGATCGAAATCTCGTTCCTGACCGGAGATGTGAACCTCATCACCCGCATCAAGAAAGAATTCGATCCCCATCTTCCTGTGATTGTTCTGTGCGAACAGGGCAACCTCGATCAGGCTATTACCGCGATGCGAAGCGGAGCCTACGATTTCACACTCAAAGGACTCAATCCCGAACTCCTCTTCGAAAAAATTGCCGGCGCCCTCCGATTCCGGGAGTCGGAAATGCATCTGCAGCTCCTTCACACAAACGCTGCCGAAAAGCACGATCGCTTTGTGTTCGCAAGTGATGCCATGAAGAAAATCCATTTTGAAATCACCCGACTTGCAGAGCAGAATTTTGATGTGCTACTGTGCGGAGAAACCGGAGTTGGCAAGGACTTACTGGCGTTCGAACTTCACCGTCGCAGCAGCCGTGCGGCAAAGCCCTTTATTACGCTTCCCATGCGCTCGTTGAGCGAGACGTTGATCGAATCCGAGTTGTTCGGTCACGAAAAGGGGGCGTTCTCCGGAGCCGACAGTATGAAAATCGGAAAACTGGAAGCCGCCAACCAGGGAACATTGTACATTCCGGAGATTTCAACACTCACTGAATTGTTGCAGTTGAAGCTTCTTCATTTTCTACAGTACAAAACCATCACGCGGGTCGGACAGGATTCGAGAAAGCCGGAAATACCTCTCGATGTCCGGTTGGTGTTTGCCACGAACAAACGTTTGGAAGATGAGGTGGAAAGAGGACATGTTCGTGAGGATTTCTACTACCGAATCAGCGGCGTTACGATCATGATCCCGCCGCTTCGCGAACGGGTCGACGATATCGAGCCTCTCTTCAGGTACTTCCTGGGCAAGTACACGCCTCTGACAACTGCGCTGCCCTTTTCCATTGCCGACGAACTTCTTGATGCTCTGCGGCACTATCGGTGGCCCGGCAATGTGCGCGAGATTGAGAATTGCGTGAAACAGATTCTTGCAAAGTCAAGCAACAACATGCTGAACATATCTAATCTTCCGTTCTCGGTCGAAAGTGCCGAAGCAGGTGAAACCTGTCGCGTTTGTCTCGGGACAAAGTTTGCGAATTTCACCAAGTACTCTCAGGCTGAGACACAATTCAAACGGGCATATTTTTCCGTTCTGATGGAGCATGTCGGAAATAACATTTCACTTGCCGCGAAAGCAGCCGGAATGACACCGCAAGGACTTCGCAAGGCACTCAAAACATTGACTCTGGATAGACATTGACTTTCTGCTCATACCGTTTGTACCATTCCTTCGAGAAACGCTTGTTTACGAAAAAGTAACCTGAGTTTCTTCCTCACTCCAACCTATCCATAATAAGCTTCAAAAAGGTATCAATTTCGCCGGGTAATCGCTGGCACGTCGTTGGCGAAAGCTAACCTGAATCCAGATGTTGAGTGTCTCTTTCCCCAAGAGAAGAGGAGTGATTCAGAACGCAGCCAATCAAGGTCGGGATGTTGTTGTACGAACCCGATACAAACTCTGTCCGCACTGCGCCAATTTTTCCGAGTTTTCGGCGCAGCAGGTCTTCTGTATTGTTTGTGGTGTTAAGTTGCTTGAGGATTGCAGCCAATGTCGGGAGCCAATAATCTATCCAACGGCCCGATACTGTCCGGCGTGCGGAACACGGTTGGTAAGAAACGGGAGAGATTCTGAGCTTACATAACTCCCGAAGATTCGCAGAGGAAATATCTAGAGGTCGCATACTAATTTGTTCAACAATCAGAAAGGGGGTATTGACGCACTTTGTATGAAACGGAAACCCAACACTTCAGTTGAAGTCCCCCGTCTCCCAAACGAGAGAGAGACTCAACAGCTCATTCACAATTCAGGAGACACAACAATGAGAATCGTTTCTTTGTGTATTGTTTTTCTTTTCGTCTGTTTGCTTTTGTGCAGCAATAGCGACGCCCTCGCGGGTGTTGGTACGGTTACGGTACAACTCAAAGCGAGCGATGGAATTGCCGGCGTTGCCAATGCCAAGGTGTCGTATTTCAAGGGTGGAAAGCAGCTTCTCGGTTATACTGATGCCAATGGTGATTTTAGTGCCTACATTACAGACATTGCCGGCACCACGACAATTCACCTCGAGCCTCCCTCCGGAGGAAACAGAATATGGCTTCTAGTTGATCCGGGAACCAATCCGACACTCACAGCACAGATGGTTGCCGTAACCATTGATCTAAAGACCTGTGCAGGCGCTTCACTGACGGGTGAGGCCTTCTATTACAAAGGTGGATTTACGAGCTTGGGCAATACTCCTGTCATCGTCGACCTTCTTCCTTACACGGGTCTCGGCCCCGGCCAGGGCAACTACGATTTCCAAGTGAAATATGATGGTCGCACAAGCCAGATCCACACGCAGGATGTTTCTGTTGATCCAGTTGTTGTTTTCAAGACAACAAAAGTCTCGCTCTTCGGCAGCAATATCCTCTGGTACAATAACGGATGGAAACCATTTACAAGTCCCAAGGAGGTAATGGGGGGTACAAGCAATAGGTACGGCAACATTGCGTGGGCTGATTTCAAATTTGATGGTTCAGGAAGTCCAACCGTCACGATGAACATTGATGGCTGCAACCTCACAGGTGGGTACCTGAAATTGGTAGATGAAGCAGGCAATCCACTCGGCAATTTCCCTCCTGAGTATCCGGGAGAGACACGCATTCTGAAGTACAAGTATCGTTGCGGCGGCACTTGGGGTCCTGAGACCGCGTTCAAGACCGATGCCAACGGCAAGTTCTTCTACGCGATCGACGCAGGTTGCACCAACTGGGACAAGAAGATCACGCTGACTCTGAATCAGACTTCACTGGAACAAGATGTAACTGTCAACTCTGTTTTCCAAGCTGCCAAGGTGAACGTTAGCCTGGCTACGTGCAATCCCGCTGCGCCTTTGGCAGGTGGCGTCGTGGAACAAGGCGGCGGCCACTGGTACACCCATGGCACAACGAACGGCACAGGTACAGTGTCATTCTACACATTCCCCGGAAATATCAAGGTGAGGATGAGCTACAACTACGGGAGCCAAACCCTAAACTCGGTCCCAATTGTCGCTGGCGTCAATCCTATCAACTTCACGACAACCACTGTGAATTTCTACTATGGCGGGACAATAAAAATCCAAGTTGGCGGATGGCCTACTATAGCGATGCCGATTGAACTTCTTCCCGGTACATACGGGTTCAGATTCGGCAGCACACAGGTAAGCGGAATTAGCATTAGTAGCTGCGAAATGAACAAGGCATTTCTCACCGTTGTCGATGAGAATGGTAACGGTGTTGCCGGCGGCAAAGCGAGACCGGCGTATGGTGGCACGTGGGGCTCCACGCTTCCGGGTGAAACGAATGCCAACGGAATCTTGCTGGCTGACATACCCCCTGGATTTACCAAGATTGAAATGACGGTCAATCAGGGTTCACAGGAACAGACGTTGGCACAGTTGAACGCCTCTAACTATAAGTGGGTTACTCAAATTCTTCGTGTTTGGCTCCATGACCATGCCAACGCGGCGATCACTGATCAACTCGGTGTTCTTGACCAAGGTGGCGGTCATTGGGTCACGTGGGGCAATCTTAATGCTTTGGGATATAGGGATGTTCAGCTATTCCCTCGATCCGGTGCCTACACATTCAGGATGAACTACAATTGCAATGCACAAACACTGAACCCTGTTGTGAGCGTAAGCGCTGGAATCCAGAATTTCTACTTCCAGACTGGTGAGGTTATTGGTCCCACCGCGACGCAATATCAGGGCTGCGGGTGGTCCACATTTACGAATCCAATGGAGCAGATGCCCGGTACCCGCGCATTCAAGTTCAATGATGGCACTCCGCAAACCAACTTCACAATTGTTGCGGGGCAGATACTCACAATTCCGGCGGGAACGTACACACTGCCAAAAGAGCCTGTTCCCGAACAGCAAACACCGACTACGTTTGGCCTCTCGCAGAACTTCCCGAATCCTTTTAACCCATCCACGACGATTCGTGTCGCCCTTCCTGTTGACGCAACTGTTAGCCTTGTTGTGTACAACACGCTGGGTCAGAAGGTGGGAGAGTTAATGAACGGAACCGTGAGCGCTGGCTATCACGATGTCACGTTTGACGCAAGCAACCTTGCGAGCGGGCTCTATATCTACAGAATCGCTGCCCGAGGAGCTGACGGCAAGGAATTCAGCAGCGTCCAAAAAATGTTGCTGATGAAGTAAGACCTGAAGGCCCAGACTGTTTGGGAGACAGGCGGTTTCGTTTGGGTCGTCGAAGACGCAGAGGGCACTCCAACAGATTCGTCTGAGGGAGTGCCCTCGACTGTTTTGCTGATACCCCAGAAATCTGCGGCCACAGAGAAGAAACTGCGGATCGTGAGTTGGGGGAAACTCTGGTTCTCAGAGGGGTAACTACTGTTTCTTTTGGAGATCTTTGAACATGAAAGACCTGTAAATACGCTGGTCTTTCAGCATTGGCAGTACGGCATGACTTTTGGCTTCACCTTCATCTAAAACAGGCTGTACCCGTCAAGTGCCTTGCTCAAATAGTTGCAAGGATTTAGAAACAACAACAACTCCATCAAACTTAGAGAGGGGAGTACAACCATGAACAAAAACAAGTATGTTGTCGCGACGATTGGTGCCATACTCGTGCTGATAATCGCGATGGGAACTGCATTTTCTCAGACGATTCCTGTTACTGTTTGCCTCAAAGCAAGTGACGGAATCACTGGATTGCAGGGTGCGGTGGTAGAATACGCCCCAGGCGGAACATGGTTTTCTTTTGGAACCACTGGTATCGACGGTTGCGTTTCTCTGGGGCTTGATGCGAATTATACCAATGTGAAGATTAAGATTGCGTACAACCAAGGGAGTCGGCAGCTCACTCAGAACATACAGACGAATCCCAGCTACAATTTCCAAACCAGCGAGACTTTCGTTCAAGTGATTGATCATCTGGGCAATCCAATCTCAGGTGCACTTGTTAGTCAAGGTGGTGGTTACTGGTATGATCATGGCTACACTGGCGTTGATGGAAAATACATGCTTCAGTTGTTTCTACCCGATTTGTACAAATTCAAGGCAACGGTGAACCATACAAGCCTGACTCTAGAGAGCCAGCCAATGCCAATAGTGTTCCAGACCGGCTTGGTGCGGCGGGACAATGACTATGCAGGCACAATCAGATCTTCATTGATTGGAGGTTGGCAGTATCTTTGGCCGACTCCCGGTTCATCAGTTGAGATGCTTCCAGGAACATATTCCATGCAGTACAATCCTATTCCCGCTGGCGGATCGCCTGAGGCGGTAACGGTTGTTGCCGGGCAGGTCAAGGTAATTCCATGGGGTGGCGCCGTCACATCATACACTCTTACGTATACAGCTGGTCCAGGCGGCACGCTCGCAGGCACGACCCCACAGACTGTAGCCTCAGGCGGAAACGGGACACAGATAACGGCAGTACCCGATCAAGGATATCACTTCGTCAGTTGGAGCGATGGCGTGCTGACTGCATCGCGAACGGATGCGAATGTCACGGCAAACATTGACGTGACAGCGAACTTCGCCCTTGACACGTATCAGTTGACTGTTATTTCAGCGCCGGGCGGTTCCATCACAGCACCCGCTGCCCTGCCAACAGCCGTAGAACACGGCGTCCCGACACCGATAACGGTAACCCCTGTAGCAGGTTATACGTTCAACGGGTGGATTGTCGAAACGGGTACGGCAACTTTGGCTGATGCATCCCAGTCGAGCACAACCGTAACATTGACCTCAGGCAACGCTACCGTTAAAGCAACATTTACAGGTCTACCCGGAACCATTTGCGGTACAGTGAAGGCAGGTACTGTTCCGCTGGAGAATGTAAAAGTCGAGTTACGCGATGGCAATGGCGAATTAGTGGACTGGCTCTACACCAATACTGCGGGCTACTACTGTTTCAACACCGTTAATCCCGACAACTACCAGGTACTCATTGTCAAACCGCTCGGGTATGCCATTGATCCGAACTATCAGAACATAGCTCTCATGCCCGCAGAGACAAGAACTGTGGATTTCGTTCTCACAAATGTTGTTCTCTGCAACAGGGCGAGGGACTTCTCCTATTGGAAGCATCAGTTCGAAACACACAGGTGTCGCAGGCATAATTGGCAGGAAAGCCTTGAAAAACTGAACGGCTACATTGCCGCCGTGCATCAATATTATACGCCGCACTTCCCGATATTTGCAAGCCTGACTGACAAGGACAATTGGGAAGATCTCTTCACAATGCGCAGCAATCACCCGATGCGAAAGAAGGCCATCAAGCAATTGGCCGCCCTTGTAATGAACTTCGTCTCGCTGAAGATCGGGCAAAACACCATCGTCACCAGAGACAACAAAACAGCTGGCGATGTACTGACGTACGTGTCCCAACTCGTCACCAACAGCACCTCGAATGACGATAACCTCGCCCGCCAACTCGCAATGAAGGTGAACGATGGCGACAAGATCCCCGCTGGAATCGTGCCTGATGGATCAATTCTGTACAAGGGGAGCAGCGGAAATCACAACATCAACTGGGGATTCGATATCCCGAAGGAATACGCCCTTGAGCAGAATTATCCGAATCCGTTCAACCCCTCGACGATTATCAGATTCGCTGTTCCTGTCGAGGGGAATTTGAGCCTTGCAGTGTTCAACACTCTTGGTCAGCAACTCATGGAATTGATGAACGGAACGGTGAATCCCGGAACGTATGAGGTTCAATTCGAAGCATCGAGTCTTGCCAGTGGCTTATACTTCTACAGAATTGCCGCCAAGGGGTCGGATGGCAGCACGTTCAGCAGCGTCCGAAAAATGTTGCTCATGAAGTAACCATCGCAATATCAACGACTCAACAGGAGGCACATACGCAAGTGTGTGCCTCGCCTTTTTTCCACCCATTCGCTGCGTCATTGCAACTCTTTTCTGACTTCCCTACCTTGGGAAGGCTTAAACCGGTCAAATTCCAGATTTCAAATTCCAGACTCCAGACTCACATTCATGTCCCTCATGATCTCCATCTCCGGCATCCGCGGGATTGTCGGAGAAAGTCTTACGCCCGATGTCGTTGTCAAATACGCTGCGGCATTTGGTGAGTACTGCAAAAGGATCAATCCTAAAAACCCCGAAGTTGTGCTGGGACGGGACGGCAGAATCACCGGCAAAATTATCGCAAACATTGTCTCTTCCACCCTTCTTTCCACGGGCGTGAATGTACGCGCTGTAGGCATTTGCCCGACGCCGACCGTTGCGCTCGCAATAGAACAACTGGGAGCGGCCGGCGGAATATCCGTGACGGCAAGCCACAATCCAATGCAATGGAACGGACTGAAGTTCTTCGCTTCCACAGGATTGTTTCTTGATGCAGAGGAGAACAAGGAAGTTTGGAAGACTGCCGACAACAACGAGGCGACGTTCACTTCGTGGGAGAAGATCGGCACACATACAGCCGATGATTCCTGGATTCGGAAACACATCGATGCGGTGCTTGCTCTCCCCTATCTCGATATCGAGAAGATCAGAAATAGAAGGCTGAAAGTTGTGCTGGATGCGGTCAATTCTGCAGGCGGCATCATAGCACCCGTTTTTCTGCGGGAACTCGGTTGCGAGGTCGTCGAAATGAACTGCGACGTCAGCGGTGTATTTGCACACACGCCGGAACCGATTCCCGAAAACCTCACCGATTTGTGCAATCGCGTCAAGTCGGAGAAGGCCGATATCGGTATCGCGGTTGACCCTGATGTTGACCGGCTTGTTCTCATTACAGAAAACGGAGAGCCCTTTGGCGAGGAATACACAATTGCCTCGGCTATAAAATTCGTTTTGGAAAAAGAAAAACAAGCCGGCCGGACGTTCACACAGTCCGTTGTCGTCAACCTCTCGACAACTCGCGCAGTTGACGACATCGCCGCAGAGTACGGTGCAAGAGTCCACCGCACGCCAGTTGGCGAAATAAACGTCGCCAAACACATGAAGAACATCGGTTCGATTATCGGAGGCGAGGGAAGCGGCGGCGTCATTCTCCCTGCTGTTCATACGGGACGTGACGCCATTGTTGGGATTGGTTTGATTCTGCAATTGCTGGCTGATTTTGGTGGAACAGTGTCTCAACTCAAATCGAGCCTGCCTCAATATCAGATAGCAAAAGGTAAGATTGAGTTGGGCAAGATTTCACCGGATGATGCACTGAAAAGAATCCGCCGGTCGGTCAGTGTCGATGCACGCGTAGACACGAATGATGGCCTGCGCATTGATTATGCCGACTACTGGGTTCATCTGCGTAAATCCAACACCGAGCCTATCGTGCGTGTGATTGCCGAGGCGCGAACTATGGGAAAGGCCGCAGAAGTCGTTCAGAAGTTCAAGCAACAGATCTTGACGTGAACGCGCCTGCAAAAGCAGTTCTTGCTGCACTCTCAGCCGGGCTCGCCGCCTGGCTTGCCAACCCGCCATTAATTACCGAGCAGACAGGGAGCCGCTTTCGATCTGCCGCAATACATCCCGTTGCCGATGTTTTCACTCCCCTGCCCCCCTCGACTGTGGAATTCAGCGGATTTCTGGAAAGAAGGTACAACGCGAATATCAGTAACTGGCTTCTCACAAAAAACGAGGACTCGTTGCTCTCGTGCTACACCCGACGCCCGGGCGCTTATGCATGGCAGGGTGAGCATGTCGGCAAGTGGATTCACGCGGCAACGCTTGCATGGGCTAATACGCGCAATGCCGAACTGCGTCGGAAACTGGATCGTGTCGTGGCAACACTTCTCTCAACACAACTCGATGACGGTTATCTCGGCACGTACCCTATCGGTTTTCATTGGAGCAGACGGAATGAATACAAATGGGATGTGTGGGTTCACAAGTACAATCTTATCGGATTGCTGACGTACGCGGAGTTCACCGGATCCGCAGAAGCACTGAAGGCGGCCAAGAAAATAGGAGATCTCCTGATTTCAACATTCGGGCCACGCGGAAGGATGAGCCTCAACAAACAAGGACCGCACAGCGGTATGGTATCCGGCAGTATTCTGGAACCTGTTCTCCTCCTCTATCGCGCAACTTCTCAAGAACGCTATCTCCAATTTGCCCTCTTCATAACGAACCAGTGGGAACAATCGGGCGGCAACAAACTCATCAGCTCCCTCACAAACGGAACTTCCGTTCGCAACACGGGCAACGGCAAGGCATACGAAATGCTCTCCTGCCTCGTTGGATTGAGTGAACTCTATCGCGCGACGGGAGATTCAACGTACTTGCTTCCCGTCCTGAACGCATGGAACAACATCAAACACCATCAACTTCTGCCGACCGGCAGCGGAAGCCGTGGGGAGTTCTGGCTGAAAGAGAATGACACATGCGGTGACGCGTGTGACGGATTGGGTGAAGTGTGTGTTACCGTCACGTGGATGCAGCTGAACCAACAACTGCTCAGACTAACAGGCGATGTTCGTTACGCGGATGAATTGGAACGGACCATCTACAACCATCTCGCATCGGCTCAAAAGTCCGATGGCTCCGCATGGTCGTACTTCACAAATCTGCAAGGGAAAAAAAACTATTCTCCAAAACAAACCTGCTGCTCTTCAAGCGGACCGAGAGGATGGGCTTCCCTGCCGATGTACGCGTACATGCTTGCGCAAGATGGTGTCGTTGTCAATGTCTTCTCAACCGGCAAAGCGACGATGACACTTCGCTCTGGTGAATCAGTAACAGTCACTCAAACGACAGAGTATCCCGCGAACGGAGATATCCGCCTTGTTGCCAAGGCATCAAACCCTGCAAATTTTGCGGTTTACATCCGTATTCCATCATGGTCTCAACTGGAAGACAGACCGCCGGTATCCGGACAATACTCACGCTTCATTTCAGATGAGAATGGCGTTTTGGACACTCGTCTACGCCTTAAAATCCCGACCTATTTCGAGAGAAATCTGCTTAACCCGGCCTCCGCAACACTTATCCGTGGCCCGCAAGTTCTGGCTCTTGACGGGAGGTTCAATCCGCCGTCGACACTTGCAAATCCTCCTAATCTTCAAGTATTCCCCCAGTTTGCCGAACCTATACAAGGGTCATTTGACATCGACGGTCAACCTGTTTACAAATTGCTGGCAAATCGTTATACTGCCAAGGCAAAACCGGATCGTCCCGATGCCATCGTGCTCATGCTCAGTCCATTCTCATCAGCCGGTGCTGAGGGTACGTTCTACAGAGTGTGGCTCCCCGTTGCCCGCGAATCAAGCGCAACTCATCCACAGCAATAACAACTTCTGACAATGGCAGAACTCGAACCTTGGCTGCGTGGCCCGGTTGCAGGCATCGATTCACTTCTTCAACCGGTTGCACATTCTCTTTTGCAAGCCCGGGAAGATCTTCCCCTCATTGTTGGTGGTCTGACAAACGAGCAACTGTGGGCAACTCCGGGTGGAGCTGCTTCGATCGGATTTCATCTCAAACACATCGCGGCAAGTCTTGACAGGTTGTACACCTATGCACGAGGCGGGAAACTCAGCGAAACTCAACAAGCCGCCCTTCGCATAGAGAAGGAGCCCGAGAGTCGGAACGTCGAAGAACTTCTCTCATTGGCAACGGTACAAATCGACACAGCTCTGCAACAAATACGCGAAACACACCTCGACGCTCTTAATGAAACATGTCCGGTCGGGCGCGCAGCCATCCCGGCTACACGGTTCGGCCTGCTCTGCCACGGCGCCGAACACGTACAGCGCCACATCGGTGCAATCATTGCGACGGCGAAAGTTGTGAGAGAGTACATCCGATAACTATAGCACGAGATAGGTACGGGCATTCCCATGAAGGACGCAATTCGAGAATATTTGAAGGACAAAGGATGTGCTGAACATGTTGTGAAAGGCGGCCTGCAGGGCTTGGTTGAAATGTGGGAGACCATCGTTACAGAAATCTCCCACGGCTATGATTTGACGTTTGAAGACTATCTGAGTGATATGGACACGCGTCAGCTTCTCGAAGAAGTGAAGCCCCTTGCCACGACTGCAGCGCACAAGTCACTTGTCAGGAAGCTCGGACGCATTGATGCGATCATGAGAACTCTCGTCGAGCCAACGCGGCAAGCGATACCGGGCGACCATATCGCACAGGAACGGAGTTGGATTCCGGCCAGACATTGGTGGTACTTCAGCAAACCCAGGCACCTTGGCCCCGACTTGCGGGAGGAAATGGAGAATTTGTAGCCTTTCATCCTCCTGGTAAATCTCGTATCTTCGTTGCAGTTGTATTCAACACGCACCCACTTCGCAAACCGGAACCAGCATGACACTCTGCAAGGTCACAGGCACAATCGTCGCAACACAGAAAAAAGAGCAGCTTAACGACAAAAAGATTCTGCTTTGCCAGCCGATCTCGCTTGACGGGAAAGCCATCGGGCGCGACGTTCTTGCCCTTGACAGTGTGGACGCAGGAATCGGGGACACCGTGCTTGTCGTGCAAGAAGGCGCGGCGGCAGCGCAAATTCTGAAACGGACGGATGTGCCGGTTCACAGCATAGTCGTGGCCGTTGTTGACGGACTGGATGTTGCGGAGTAAAAGGGATGCGGATCGATCTTCGGGAACTTCTCACCCTCTCCACGATTCCCGGGATCGGCTCGACCCGGCTGATCAATCTCCTCTCCCACTTCAATGATTCGCATCGGGTCGTTACCGCCCCGGCAAAAGATCTCGTACGTGTGCAGGGCATTGAGAAGAAGACGGCTCTCTCCATTGTAAACTTCTTCCGCGATTCGGGTGCCGCACATGCACAGCGGTATGTTGACGACCAGCTTTCCCGCCTCAACAAAGCCGAAGCACGCATCGTGACGTTCTGGGACAAGGAGTATCCCGCCAACCTTAAGAACATCTTCGACCCTCCTGCATTTGTTTTCGTGCGGGGTAGAATTCTGGATGAAGACAAGTATTCCGTTGCTCTCGTCGGTACACGCAGCGCTACACCATACGGCATTCGGATGGCGCAAAAATTCGCCGAAGGATTCGCATCGCTCGGCATCACAACTGTAAGCGGACTTGCCCGAGGTATTGATACCGTCGCCCATTCATCAACCCTCAAGGAACGTGGCAGGACGATTGCCGTTCTCGGATCGGGGGTGGATTCCATTTATCCTTCGGAAAACAAAGAACTCGCCAACCGCATCGTCCGGTCCGGCGCATTGATCTCAGAGTTCCTGATGGGCGCAAAGCCTGACGCTCCCAATTTTCCAAGACGCAACCGCATCATCAGCGGCATCTCGCTCGGTACGGTCATTGTGGAGACGGGAATCGAAGGCGGCGCTATGCTTACCGCCTCCCTGACATTTGATCAGAATCGGGAAGTGTTTGCAATTCCGGCGGCAATTCAGGATAGGAAAAAGTGCGGAACGCATCTGCTCATCAAACAGGGAAAGGCATCACTTGTCGAAACCGTTGAAGACGTCATAGCTATTCTGGCGGCGCAGCTCAAACCTGTGATCGGCAAGGCGCCATCCGCAAAACACACCCCCTTACCCGAACTCACCGTATTCGAACAGAAACTCATCGATGCGCTGGGCGAACAGCCGATACACATTGACGCCCTCGCCGAACGCGCAGGATTCCCGACCTCCGATACACTTGTTCATCTTCTTTCTTTGGAGTTCAAAGGTGTTGTAAGGCAACAACCGGGGAAGATGTTCGTCCGCATTTCGTAAGCTGTTTCCCGTACTGACGTAGCTCACAAAAAGAGGGCCAGAAGCTAAAAGCCCTTTTCTCTTTGCTTGAATTTGGCTATTTTGATTGCAGTTACAGCAATAGCGGAAAGGATGTATGCTCATAATTGGCGAAGTTATGGTAGACGATGCTGTTCCTGTAACAGACTTCTGTTGCGACCTGAGACAATGTAAAGGCGCATGCTGTACGTTGGAGGGCGGTCGAGGGGCTCCGTTGGAGGACGAAGAAGTGCTGGAAATTGAGAAGGCCTATCCCATCGTCAAGAAATACCTCGACGAGGAGAATCTCCAGACAATCGACGTGAGGGGTCTGTACGAGGGAACGAAAGGCGATTTCTCAACTACGTGTATAGAACGTCGCGCATGTGTCTTTGTGTATTATGATGCAGGTATCGCCCGTTGCAGTTTCGAGAAAGCATTCCTGAACGGAGAGATTGATTGGCGCAAACCGGTTTCGTGCCACCTGTTTCCGATCAGGGTTCGCAGTGACGGAGGCAAGCTACTCAAGTACGAACAAATAGAAGAATGCGCCCCGGGCCGCTCGCGGGGCAGAACCGAAGAGGTAGCCCTCATCGATTTTCTGAAGGAACCTCTTGTACGCAAGTACGGAGAAGCGTGGTATCACAAGCTTGTTACATCTAAACAAAAAGTAGGATAGCTGTTTTGTCAACCCGATGCTGAATCTCTCACTCCAACATAAGATGATGATGAAGCTGTCGCCTCAGCAGGTGCAATACCTGAAGATGCTGCAGCTTCCGACATTGGCCCTTGAACAGAAGATAAAGGCCGAGTTGGAGATGAATCCCCTTCTTGAGGAAGGCATCGAGGACGAAGTAGAAGTTACCGAAGATCAGTTGGAACAAGAAAAAATGGAATCCGCTTCCGAGGAAGGCGCTGAAGAGGCTGTCAAGGCGGACGAGGCAGCCAAAGCGACGAAAGAAGAAGAGTACTCGCTCGACGACTATCTCAAAGATGAATACACCGGACACAAGGCAGCCGAGCCGTTCGATGCTGAAGAAAAGGAAGAAATTCCGCTCGCTGATTCCGTACCGTTGTACCATCGCCTGCTCGAACAGTTTACGTTGCTCGAATTGGACGACGAAGAAGCTCTCGTCGGGCCGGAGATAATCGGCAATTTGGATGAAGACGGGTATCTACGGAGGGATTTGAGTTCTATTGTTCAAGACCTGAACCTTTCACACGGGACCAGTATAGAACTCAAGAAGGCCGAAGGTGTGTTGTTCAAAATTCAACGACTTGATCCGGTCGGCGTCGGGGCACGCACGTTGCAGGAGTGTCTGATCGTTCAGGTCGAGATGAAAGAGATGGATGATCACTACCTCAAGTTGATCACGCTACAGGTCCTGAAGGAGTTTTACGAAGACTTCACCATGCGGCACTTCGAGGAGCTTGCCAAGAAACTGAACATCACCCTCGATGATTTGAAACGGGTTATTGACGTTATTCAACATCTCAACCCGAAACCCGGAGAAGGCGAGTTTACAGCGCACGAGAACTATGTTGTTCCCGATTTCATCGTCACGCAATCAGATGACGATTTCGTCATCACCCTGAACGATAGGAACATCCCCCCTCTTCGCATCAACAAGCAGTACAAGAACTTGATGTCGAAGCGAAAGAAAGACGGCGTGCCGACGGAAGCCAAGGATTTTATCCGGCAGCGATTTGAGGCGGCGAAATGGTTCATCAGTTCCATTCACCAGCGGCGCGAAACAATGTTGAAAGTGATGCGCACAATCGTGGAAAAACAGCGGGAGTTTTTCGAGACCGGCGAAGGGCTGAAGCCCATGATCTACAAGGATATTTCTGAAGTCATTCAGATGGATATCTCTACAATCAGCCGCGTCGTCAACAGCAAATTTGTGCAGACGGATTACGGTGTATTTTCGCTGCGTCATTTTTTCAGCGACTCCATCAGCACCACCGATGGCGAAGAAATTTCCAACAAAGAAGTGAAGAAGAAATTACGGGAACTCATCGATGCAGAAGACCCTCTGAAACCCCTCAGTGACGATAAACTGGCAAAACTCCTGAACGATCAGGGCTTGAACATCGCACGGCGGACGGTTGCAAAATATCGGGAAGCGATGCTGATTCCTGTAGCACGACTTCGGCGTCGGCTCACATAGGTCCCTCACCTTCATTTTCTGCGGAGCATTCCTCCATGTCTCACATAATTCGTTCCACAACTGTTCTCGGCCTAACCTGGCAGGGAAAGAGCGTCATGGGTTCTGACGGACAAGTCACCGTCGGCAATGCCGTCATGAAGCACAGCGCGAAGAAAGTCCGGAAGCTGTACAACAACACCGTTCTCGCAGGCTTTGCCGGCGCGGCCGCTGATGCCTTCACCCTCTTCACTAAATTCGAGGATTATCTTGAGAAGCACCGCGGTAATCTTGAGCGCGCGGCGGTGGAGTTGGCCAAGGAGTGGCGGACTGACAAGTACCTTCGCCATCTTGAAGCACTTCTCGCCGTGCTGAACAGCGAAAAATCCCTCATTATCTCCGGTACCGGAGAACTCATCGAGCCTGATGACGGTATCGTTGCAATCGGTTCGGGAGGAAGCTATGCGCTTGCAGCCGCAAGAATGCTTGTGAAGCACTCGCATCTTTCTGCCCGTGAAGTTGTTGAAGAATCCCTGCGCACCGCCGGCAGCATCTGCATCTACACGAACACGAATCTGACACTTGAAGAGCTCTGAAGTATGAACGACACACCACAGCCGGGATCCGAACAGCGCGCACGGGAGTTGACCCCGCGTGAAATTGTACGCGAATTGGACAAGTACATTATCGGACAGCAAAATGCAAAAAAATCCGTGGCAATTGCTTTACGTAACCGGTGGCGGCGACTGCAAGTCCGCTCCGGCCTGCGCGAAGAGATCATGCCGAACAACATCATTCTGATCGGCCCGACAGGTGTCGGGAAAACGGAAATAGCCCGCAGGCTGGCAAAACTCTCGGATGCCCCGTTCATCAAGGTTGAAGCGTCGAAGTTCACGGAGGTAGGCTATGTTGGCCGCGATGTCGAATCGATTATCCGCGACTTGACTGAATATGCAGTCAATATGGTCAAGGCCGAGAAGCGCGCCGAGGTGAACGACAAGGCAAAGGAAATGAGCGAGGAACGCATCCTCGACATTCTCATCCCTCCTTCGCGGAAACGTCACGCTGTTCCCGCGGAAGGGCCGCTCCTCAATACAGATGAGCAGGAGGATAACAAGGCAACCCGCGAGAAATTCCGGCAGAAGTTGCGTGATGGCAAACTCGAAGACAAGATTGTCGAGCTTGATGTTCCAGCATCCAACGATGCGCCGCTGATGCAGGTTATCGGTCCGATGAATCTGGAGGAAATGGGCGTCAACCTGCAGGAAATGTTCGGCGGATTGATGCCGAAGAAGATGAAGAAGCGCAAAGTAAGCGTGGCGGAGGCCCGGGTTATTCTCGCAAATGAAGAAGCAAAGAAACTGATTGACCAGGATGCTGCCATCAAGCAGGCGCTGCTCAGGGTTGAGAACTCAGGCATTGTGTTTCTGGATGAGATTGACAAGATTGCCGGTTCAAAATCGACATCCGGGCCCGATGTGTCACGCGAGGGTGTTCAGCGCGACTTGTTGCCCGTTGTCGAAGGCTCGAATGTTATGACGAAATATGGAATGGTTCGCACAGATCATATTCTGTTCATAGCTTCGGGGGCGTTTCATATGTCGAAGCCCTCCGATCTTATCCCGGAACTTCAGGGACGATTTCCGATTCGTGTTGAGTTAAGCAGTCTCACCGAAGACGATTTCGTCAAGATTCTCACCATACCTCAGAATGCCTTGATCAAACAATACGCGGCGCTGATTGAAACGGAGGGAGTGGAAGTGGAGTTTTCTGACGACGGAATCCGGGAGATTGCAAAGATCGCAAGCGAAGTGAATGAGAACGTCGAGAACATTGGCGCCCGCAGGCTGCACACCATCATGACGTCACTCCTCGACGATATCCTCTTCGACGCACCGGATGACCTTGAGGAGAAGAAGATTCTCATCAATCGTGAGCTTGTGCAATCAAAGCTCTTGAATATTGCCAAGAATCGGGATTTGAGCCGGTACATTCTCTGACGGAGACGGCTTTTGAGGTTTCCACAAGGTTCAAAGCCGCCGGCAACGCCCTTATTCCGTGCTGAAATCAAAGGGGGTGAAAGGCGGGAGCAGGAGGATTTGACGCATCTCACACGAAAAACATATTACTTGAAAATAGTTGTGAATTCAATATATTGACATGAGTTATCGCGGTCGAATCAGAACGACAACGACACTGCAACAAGAAAACTTTCATACAGGGGAGAATCATGGAGACACACAAGACTGTGTCTGGGGTACAATACGCGCCACCAGTCCACAACGTACGCGCTGAGCCGAACGGAATCGCCAGATTCTCGAACAGGGTTCAGGGACTCGCGTACGGAGGCGCAGCAGCACTGGTCGTCATCATCGGACTCCGGTCAATTTATGGACGCAATATTCCCACATGGCTCGTAATTAGTGCCCTCCTCCTGGAGGCGTGCCTCCTCCTCATGATTGCCGCCGTGTATTACCTTACTCCTGAGGATAAAGGTGGCGCCGCTCCTTCGACAGAAACTCAGATCCTTTCCGGCGAGAAAGAAATTCTCAACCTCCTGAAGAAAGATATCATCCCCGGAGAGAACGAGATGATTCGTGTACAGCGGGAGATGTCGGGAAATCAACGGGAAATAGTCAGTGTCCTTCGCCACGAAATACTCGCAGGTCAGCGGGAGATGTACACTTCATTGCGCGAGGATCTGCTGAACAGCGGGGCGGAATCACTCCATGTGCTGCAACAAATTGAATCCAACATCAACAAGATCGTCGAACGGGAAATAGAACGGGTTGTGCAGGAGAAAGTTCAGGACGTCTTCACATCAATGGTGCGGCAGGAAGTACACAAGTCGCTTGAGTCGCATCGCAACAAGGTTGCGTAGTCTTGTGAAGAATACTGATACCGGGGAAAAGATCCGATGAAACAGAAAACGTCATTCTATTTCGTGTTGTACCTCGTCGCGCTTGTGAGTTTGCTGGATGTCATCTCGGAACGCGATGAAGCACAACGGGAAATAGCAGAAATCCTTGTCCGGAAAATATCGACGGCTCCCGATTTGCAAGTTCCGGATACGCTTATCTGGTTTGCGAAAGACAGCAGTCGCTCGCTGATCAGGGTTCGCGGACTTGTCTCGGAAGCCGAAAGAGCAAGCATTCTCTACGAACTGAAATCCCTCAACGGCGGTTTTCCGGCCGGCCTCTCACCCATGATCGTCAAAGATTCTGACGGAAACGGAATCATCATGGGGACGATGCCCGAGAAAGGAACCTATACACTTCAGGCATCCGCCGAGGTCAGTCGCGAACTGCCGAATGATCTTCCGGAATCCGTTCTCGATCTCATCAAGCGACAAATCGGAAACGAGATTCCACTCAAGAGCAATCCGGCCACCTTCACATTACGAGTGGAGCCTGAACTGGCCGCTCCGCCGAAGCTTACACTCACGGTTGAACCGCCGAAAGACGAGAGATGGATAGTCGGGTCGCCGTATGCAAAGAGCATCTATGTCGGCGGACCGGATCCACGCATCGTCAGCTTCTCCGTTTCTGATCCGCGGTTCACAATTGTTCGGGATATCGGCCGCATACGCCTCGAGTGGAGCAATCCGATTGTTACGAACAACCCCATTTCTGTGACAGTTTCCGCACGCGCAAATCGCGGAGCGGCCCCTGATTTGGAGAATGCCACAACAAGTTTCACCTTGTCGGTTGCCCCGCCCCGATGGGATCCTGAGCCGCCAATTGAAGCATATTGGGAGGTGCCTTTCACATTTGCGAGCGGTGTTCGCGGACTTGACGCGAGCAAATTCACCGTGGAGATCCTCGCTAACGGCACGACTCCAATCAGGCGAGTATCAGCAATCGAGTATCCGATTGTTTTCAAGCCCGAGCGGACATGGACAAGCTTGACATTCCGCGTCCTGTCTGTTGTAAATACCGAAATGCTGAAAAAAGAAATCCCTGTGAAGAAGCCAATTCCGCCACAAATCAAGTGGATCGGATCGACATGGCAAGGGAACGAATACGTTATTAAGTTCTCCAGCGTCGACGTCGGCAATGGCGACGTGGTGGTTGATAACTGCACCGTCATCCAACCGGAGGGGATCGTGTCCAGACTTGATTCTCGCCGTGGCAAGCAGTTTACCCTGACTGTTCAGAACTTGCAGGCAACACGTCCGAGCGCTATCAAGCTCAAGGTTACCGTGACCGGCATCGGAGGTTCACGAACAGATCAGGTAACCCAGGCAATACTCTATTGACAATCATTGTAGAAGAGAAATGAAAACACTCGTGTTCGTTTGGTTTGTAGTTGCGCCGTTTGCGGGATTTGGCGCTATGGAGATGGACAGTGTGCAGTCCAACGACATTAACCGGTCGTTATCTCTCGCCGCCAATAATCTTGCTTCTGCCACGTTGACCGAATTGCCGGCGCAACAATCGTCCGGCCGATCTCCATTACACGATTCGCTGAAGGCTACCATGAATCGGATCGAGCGCCTTCAAAGCGTGCTCGACAAAGTAACTTTCGGGCCGCAATCATACTACTTCACGCGGCTTCGTTCGTGGAGCATCCCGCTTGCTGATGTGCTGAACGACTCGATTGCACAGTACTTTTTTGAAGTGCTTGATAACGATTCAAGCTTCATCGAAAGCCGCGGTGACATTCAGGTGATCGCAACTCCCGAACCCTCGACAGATCTCGTTGCCGTGTACTTCGCAGGCAACGGCAAAGAAATGAAGGGACAACGCCTGCGTGAAGCACTTGAGAAGAAGAAAGAACGGCAGATGTACAGTCAAATTCTTGAAAGCCGCGAGTACAGTGAGGATAAAGAGCTGATCGACAGAAATTTCCGCATCGTGCAAAACGACGGGCCGCATCTGATCAAAGAGGCAGACAGTGTGATTGTGCCGTTTGATCGATACAGCTATGTCAGCGTTGACCATCGAACGGAAACCATCCTGACGATCCGGATACCCGACAACATCCGGGTAAGGTTCGGGAATTTGTGGGGGGCGGAAGTCAAACTTGGCAACGACGAGTACGGGTTGCCCATCTGGAGTTCGGGAAACGTTGCCCTGCTTGCAATCTACAACCAGGTGAAGGTCGGTGTACACATCCCGTTCAAATGGGGCGCGCCTGGAACAACAGGCCTCACGTCCTTCCTGAAACCCCGGGTCCTGAACGGAACGATTGGCGTTTCGGGTGAATTCGACTGGGCGTTCGCCGGCGGATCCTTCCTGGTCGGCTTTCCTCGAACCGATGTTGACGGCACGTATTCGACGAACAGAGATACAGTGTACTCACTTCAGGTTGCCGGCACTGTGTGGTATTCGTTTACCTTCAACACCAATAACAAAGCAAATCTATTTCGTATCAAGACGGGAGCTGGGATTGAGCAAATCGGTATTGATTTTCTGCGAAGAACCCCCGGCGGAGCTATCAGGGAGGTGAGAGCGGTGGAAGACAGGTTTGTCTGGAGCCCGTTCTTCAGAGTCGACTATATGAACCAACAGTTCGACAGGCGCTTCGGTGGAGGGGCACACTATTTCCGTGAGCGCATCTTCGCAACACTTTGGATGGAGATCCTGCCGGAACAACTTCGTGTTGAGCTTAAGTACTCAACCAATGTGGCCAGCAGCCGCGATAGCTGGGAGATCCCGTATATATTCGCGTTCTCAATACCATACACGTTTAGCCTGTAACGGGGAGATTTGAAACCATGAGGAAAGCGACCATAAAACAAGTAGTCATCCTGTCTGCATTCGTGTACTGCGGAGTACCCACTGGCGTTCTGGCACAATCGAACGGAGAGCCAACTCCGGAGATGAAACTTATGAGTGATATCGAGAATGCCCGCCTCAATCAACAGTCGCTGGAGCGCATTCTGGGGGAATTGAACATGGTTGACAGCGCGTACGCCCCTTCGTTCCCGCGTTGGCAAGTCGATGAGCCGAACCTGAAGCTCCGCGTCTATGCAGCTTTTCGAAACAGAGGATTGAGATTCTCCGCGGATGAACCCATCACCGTAATCGCCAATCCCGATTCACAATCCATTTCCGAGATAAAAATCGGGGATGTTTCATATGGAAAAATCTATGTTCAGACTCTTCTCGCCCGCGATCTCAAAGCCGATTTATTGAGTCAGGCAGCGCAAAACGAACCCCCGTACGGACTTCTGGATCACTACGAGGAAGTCTCTAACCCGCTCGCCCGCCCAAGCAAGCCCGACTGGGTCGCCGCTGAGTTCTCATTATTCGGGGGCGCTTTGCGTTTCGGAAATAATTGGGGGATCGCAGCACGAATCGGAGAGGATGAGTTGGGGTACACCTTCTGGTCAGTCGGAAATATGAGAGTCATGCTCTCCTACAAATCCCTGAAATTAGGTGCCTGGGTGCCAATTAACGGTGGACTGGTCAGAGACGACAAGGATGAAATCACGGAAGAAGAAAGTTCATCCCGTTTGCTCAATGGAACGTTTGGTGTCGTCGGAGAATTCGAGTTCGAGTGGGATTTGATCAGAATCAAATCCGACTACTTCCCTTACGCTGCAATCGGCGGAAAATTCGGTTTTGGAACGCTGCCGGGACGACGTGAGACCTTCTATACACCCAATCTCGACAGTTTGAGATATATCTCCGTATCCGCCCAAGCGTACTACGCGTTTGACGTTCTGTTTGATGAGAAACAACAGAATCTCAACGTGCATCTTGGCGTCAGCTATCACAGAGTGAATTTAGGCAAAGCTCTGCCTGTCGGTGGAGTAGAAGACAAGATGGTTGTGTTCGAAGCCGGACCCCCTGAAGCTTTCGTCGATCCGTATGTCCGCATTGAGTACAGATATGCCCGTTTCGATCGATTCAGAGTTACTGCTCAGTACAGCAATCTCCTGATGCTGATCGGTTGGGCCGAGATTGTACCTCCGTTCATCTACGTTGAGGTCAAATACTCTGCCCCGGCGTTTCGCGACAGACGACCGTGGGAACACAAGAACTACCTGTACGCGACTGCTGGCTTCAAATTTGATTTTTGATTTGCCTTTGCCAATGGGCTACGGGAAGAAAAACCAGTAGCCCGTCTTTGTTCCTTCCGCCTTCCCTTCCGGCCGGATTCATCCGACCGTCCATTCAGCGAGCAATAGGTTCTGCACTCCACAAACACGAAGGCGCTTCGCATACAGCCAAAGCGCCCGATGGAAAAAACAGATGTTCTGAGGATTGGATCAGAACCTGAATCGCGTGCCAACGGCAACCGAACCATGAGTAACACCGTCACCCGCCCAAAGCAATTCCATATTTTCTGTCGCGACATCCAGATCGAAGAAACCAAGATTGAATCCGAAACCCAATGCATAGTTCAGCCGATCAGTCCCTCCAAATGATACTCCGCTTCGTAACGGCAGGAACTTCAATAACTTCCACTCGAAGCCTATCGAGAACCGGCCGTGGAGTGTCGTACCCGGAGCATCAACTAACCCTTGGTTGTAGTCTGTCGCAATCAACAACTCGCCCGGTATCCAGGTGGAAATCTTATCCATTTGCACTGCCACTCCAACACGGAATGTCGTCGGCAGATGAGATGAAAACGGCGTCCCTTCCCGCTTGTGTCCTTTCAGGACGTTCTCGATGATGTCTCCATTTGCTACTTCACGCGGGTCATTAATCGTCAGACTCGTGTCGGCGTAGGTTTCCTCGATCTTTCCTTCCCATTTCATTTTCCCGATATCGGTAACACTCACACCAACAGTGACGTAGCTGCCGATACCGCCGGCAATCCCGAAATCGAACCCCGTGCCGTTTCCGTGCACCGGCATTCCGAAAGGCAGTATAGTAAAACCACTGTTGTTTTCTGTCGGGTCAACGCCAACAAGGCGTGATTGGTAGCCGATTCGGCCTGTGAGGGTTCCGTTGTCGGATGTAGCAAGAGATGTGTTGACCTTCCCTAACTCGTAGTATCCGTAGCCCTGAACAATCTTTACTGCAGCACCGACGGAAAGCCATTGCAGAAACTCAGGATGAGGTATTGTCCCTCCGAACGAAAGGGCGTATTCGCGCAACCACGAGGCTCTGGCTCCCGTCCTGCTAAAGTCGTACGATGAGCCGGGTGTGTTCCCGTAGAGTCCGAATCTGACGTAGTCACTTGGGATACTGACAAGACCTGCAATTTGGTCCGTGATCGTTACCGCAAACCCGCCTACTGATGGAATCTGGTAAGAAACACCCGCGAGACGCACACTTGCATCCATGCTCACCTCGCCAACGTCACCACGAAAGGCATTAAGGATGCGTTGCTTGTCCGCTTCCTGAAGATGTTTGCCCGCACGTCCCTCGGCAGTTTCCACTCCGACAAAATAGTCTCTGTATAACCCCAGCGTCAGGAAGTCACTTCCCGCATGAATCCCAAACGGTGCAAGGCTCAGCGTCAGCTTATCTTCCTTCATAGCAAGAAGAGCCGGATTGATGCTCACTGCATCCAACCCTCTTGATGCAGCAACATAACTGCGGGCCATTCCCATTCCCCGGACATTTGCCCTATCTCCTCCTGCAAACGAACTGCTTACTCCAATCATTAAGAGAGTAACGGCTGTATATAAGATTCGTGTTCTCACTTTCCTACCCTCCCTGAAACTGTTGTCCACACTCGCACTTTCACCTGATGATTTGTCTTGAATTGCACTGTAGAGCTCCCTCCTGCCGTGTTCAGGCCGACGGTATAAGCAACAAATTCAGCAGGATTGAATTGAGAGAGATCATTCGCGGTCAATTCAAGAACCGTTGTACTTCTACTGGGGGCAACAACATCGCCGGCGCTATTCACTTGTGCCGCGCTTAAGTGAACCAAGTGTCCTTGGTGCGGAAGCGTAAGCAGGTTCTGTAGCGACAGGTTCAGTAGCGATGTCTTAAACGTCAGGTCTGCCGGAGTCCCGTTTTCCAACTCAATGTATACGTTGCCCTTGTTGTAGCGATCCAGGAAAGATTGATCGAACGTCACGCCTCTCCTTCCGTTGCCGGACGTATCGCCGATAACAAGTGTATCACGAACCGTTCCTCCCACAATCCCGATATTGAGCGGCACATCCACACTAGCAGAGCCAGCAAGCGCACTCTTGCTTCCAACCGATGCAACGCCTGCAACGTTTGGGACATACACATCATGCGGATTGACAAGGAATCTGCCGTACACGCGAAGCGAATCCGGGAACTTTGCAGATAACTGGCTCAGGAATTGCCCGACCTCCGCTCCATTAAATACTATCTCATCTCCGCCCGGCGTAATTCTCCTTTGCGAAGCCGGGACAGCAAGAAAAACGGAATCGCCCGATACTCTTCGCGCTCCAACGCGGAAGTATGCATCTGCGGGAAATCCGACAGATGATGACGTGGCAAGGCGAAATTGGGCCGACGGAAGAATGAGTTGGCCGGAGAATTTTTGCGCCGCCGTTCCGAAATTCAGGGCGACTTTTGTATCGATATCAACCCACGTCGGTTTCACAACTCCGACCGCCGAGTCAACGACAACAGTGGATGTGTTGGTTACTGAGATATGAATCAGATCCGTTTCCGAGATGGAAACTGGTTGACCCTGAGTCGGTGCGATCGATATTGACCCCGCCACATCGAGAGAACTGATCAATGAATTATCGGAAGCCTTGATCCTCGTATTTGCGAGGTCAAGACTCATTGAGCCGTTTCCACCCGCCGGAAGGAACAGACTATCCTCGTATTGAACATAGGCCGAACCGACTCTCCGATACAACTGGTTGAACTGGAACACGAACACCATCGGAACAGCAACATCGTTCCTGATTGCAAAATTCAGCCTCCCGCTTTTGATATGCACCTCCTTGACGAGCGTCGAATCGTCCATTCGAAGTCGGGCACTATCATTATCTGCAAGTCTCTGTTGAGGAATATGAGCTAAGGTGGCTTGTCGAGCCTTGAGGTTACTGGTTGAGATTGTCGCGGTAAGCAACTCACCGATAGGAATCATCACCGGAACTGCGCTGCCCGGAGTGTGGAACTCCAATCCCGTCATCCGGTAGTCGCTCGAGAAGCTCTTTGATCCAAGATCATCCGATGCAATCCGGTAACTGTGTGCCGGGATCACTGCCGGACTGAAATGAAAAACCGCAATGATGGCACCGCTCAGATCTAGCAACTGTATTGGTGAAAGTATCTCCATTGGCACAGGAAGATTGTTATCAACTCTCAGCGAGATGGTACCGCTCTTCAGAGTGATTGTTTCGAAGGCATCAAGCCTCGAATGGATGTCGGCAATGTGTAACACGGTATCAGGAATCGGAATAGTGTATCCTCGCGGAAGCCACGGAATCTCCAGAGAAATTGCCTGGTCGGGCGAAGAGACAGAAAAAGCACCCAACTGCATCTGCACAGAAGTATCTTTCGGATTCAGAGTGAGGAAATCATTGACAAACGTCGGGGGTACCGAAGCTGACTTCGATACAGAAATCTGGCTGCCCTCGCCTCTCTTCAGCAGCGACGTATCCTTCGAAATCAGATCACCGAGTGTATACGTCCGGCTGCTGAGCGGAAATGTCGCGGTGGCATCCCATGTCGGCGAAACAGGCGACAACGGTTCGTTGAAACAATTCAACGAAATAACAGCAGTGAAAAGAATTAAAAGAACTCTCTGCAAGTATCTCATGTCTCCTCCGAAGATGAGCAACAAATGACAATTTCATTCATCTTAGGAATTGCAAGGCAAGTGCCAACATGATCCCTTTTGCTCGCCCGTCACAATAACTCTCGGAACAGGTTGAATCAGCCGATTCGGTGAAGATGAATACAGAGAATGGAAACAGGTGATGCAGATACCTCGCTCATGTCAAGCGCCGATTCTTCAAACGGCTGGGGATTGACGAATTCGAAAAGCCGCAACAATTGGATGATGTGTATGCAGAAGAACACTCATACTGCTCTTCGTAACGCGCTGACCAGAAATGAAACGCCCGATTCTCGTTGCGAGAATCGGGCGGCAATTACCAGATAGGACAAATACTGATTAGTGTACTTTCTCGTCCTTGACAACGGGCTGAAATCCGAATCCGCCCGGCGCGTCACCATGGATCTTTATCTCGCCAAATTTGCCTTCGAACTTGCTGATATTATCTTCAAGGGCGTGCATGAGCAATTTGGCGTGTTGGGCTGTCATAATAAGACGAGCCAACACCTTTGCTTTCGGAACACCGGGCAAGACTCTTGTGAAATCAATAACAAACTCTGCCGGCGAGTGGGTAATGATAGCAAGATTCGAGTAGATTCCTTCCGCTTCTTTTTCACCCAACTCAATGTTGATTTGCTGTCCGCCGGGTTGCTGTGGATCATTCATGAGATTCTCTTTCGTAGTTTGGTGAGCACATCGCCCGTGCTTTACTCTCCCTTTAGCAGCTTGTCTGCGGTGTCAAAAGCAGCCTTCGCTTCTTTTGTCATGTTGAGATTTGCGTACAGTCTGCCAAGCGCCTGATAGATTGTCGGGTCGTCTTTTTTGAACTCCGTCACCTTCTCAAAATAGGTGAGAGCTGACTTGAACTTATCTTTGTACCTTAAATCAGCCTTCTCTTTCCCTTTGCTGTCTTCGACCTTCTTGTCCGACTCTGCCTTCATTGCCACACCCCAGTTTTGATACGCAACGCCAACATTATACACGCCGTCTTGGTACATATCATCCTTGTTGTCGGGCTCGATCTCGATCATTTTCTGGAATTGGGTGATGCCTTCTTCGAAGCGATCTTTCTTGATCAGGTACAGACCGTAGGCATAGCGGCACAGCCGGTTATTCTCGTCCTGCTTGATGCAGCCGGAAGTCAACTCAAGAATCTTGTCATCCTGTTTCGAATGCTCATAGGCAGTAATAAGACTTCTGATGTTTTCCGGATCGGCGGGATCCGCTTCGTATGCCTTAAGCAGCGCATCGGCAGCCAACCGATACTCGGCAATGGCCCCGCTTGCATCCTTTGCATCAGCCTTGGCATTACCTTGATTCATGTGCAAGTCGCCGAGTAGACGTGCAGCCTCTGTACGTCGCGGATCTTTCTCCAAGCATGTCTTCAGAAACGAGATTGCCTGGTTATTGTCTTTTTTCGCATACGAAGCCAACCCTGCCACGTAATACGTACTTGCGCTATCCGGTGCCATTACAATGGCTGTTTTGAACAAGCTCACTGCCTTGTCATATTTGGCAGGATCGTCTCTGCCTTCATTATAGGCTGCAATTCCTTCATTGTAGTTGCTTGCCCAAGCGGCAAGTCTGTACCGATCAATCTCGGTTTTGTGCGAGTTGCCGGCTGCAAGGGTCTTGGTAAAGGCTTCATGCATCCCGATGTGATCCTTGAGTTCGGAACGAACCTGTCCGAGCATGTACCATGCTTCTTCGTTCTTGTCGTTCTTTGCAACCTCCTTCATCAGGCTTTCTTCGGCCTTCTTCCAGTCTTTTTGCTGCATTGCGAGCTTGGCAGTCGTGATTTCAGCGGAGCCGCATTGAAAACCGGTAACGCTTACGTACACCACGGCAAGCACAAGAGCGACCAGGGGAGTTAGTTGTTTCATGATATCTCCTACTAAAAAAGTAATGTAGATGTGTAATGTTGGCAGGCAACGTGATACAAAAATATACCCAAACACCACCTGAAAAACAAGGAACTGTCCGTTGACTTTCCCTCACCTTTTGGTTAATTTTTCCCCCGATGTTGCATGAAGTTGAATGCAAGGCTGGGTCTGCAACATCCTTGAGTGAGACCTTCCTTTCTTCCCGTTTGTTCTTTTCGACCCGTTTGTTCTTTTCGAATAGATACGTGAAGCCCGGTTATCGACGAGACCGCTTATTCTAATAATGACTGTGTGATTGAATTGTGGATTGTGTTTTTTGCAAAATTGCCGCGCATCAACTCCCGGCTGAGATTCTGTATGAGACTGAGAACGTCGTTGCGATTCTCGATATCAACCCCATCCATTACGGGCATGCCCTTGTTATTCCCAAAACACATTGCACAGATTTCCTGCATGTGCGGGAAAGGGACCTTCACGATGTGCTTCACGTGACTCAAATTGTGGCAAGGGCCATGGTACAATCACTGGAGCTCGAGGGCTTCAACATATTCTCGAACAACGGCAAGGCGGCAGGACAGTCTGTGTTTCATTTTCACATGCATGTAACGCCGCGTTATCCCGACGACGACATCAAGTTTGTGCTCACGTTAAAAACATACGACGGCAACGCAATGGCAACTTATGCGGAGAAGATCCGTCGACTTATTACCAACTAACTTCCGGCTTACCCACAAGGAGAAACGAACAATGGCAACATACAAGAAACTGACACCGCCGACGAGCGGGCAAAAAATCTCGATAGTCAACGGAAAGCTCAACGTTCCCGACAATCCCATTGTCCCCTTTATTGAAGGAGATGGAACCGGGCCTGATATCTGGCGAGCTTCGCAGATTGTGTTTGACGCGGCCGTCTCGAAAGCATACGGCAGCAAGAGGAAGATTGTGTGGTTCGAAGTGTATGCCGGCGAGAAATCCAATGTTGTGTACGGCGAAAACACCTGGCTTCCTGATGACACGCTTGAAGCCATCAAGGAATACACGGTAGGTATAAAGGGCCCGTTGACAACACCGGTGGGTGGCGGTATCCGCTCTATCAACGTTGCATTGCGCCAATTGCTTGACTTGTATGTTTGTTTGCGACCGGTTCAGTACTTCAAGGGCGTCCCTTCACCCGTCAAACACCCCGAGTTGATCGACATGATCATTTTCAGGGAGAACACCGAGGATATTTACGCCGGCATTGAGTGGAAAGCAGGAACTCCCGAGGCTCAAAAAGTGGTGAAATGGCTTCAAACAGAGATGGGGGTGGCGAAGATCAGGTTTCCTGAAACATCAAGCATCGGCGTGAAACCCGTTTCACAGCAAGGAACTGAACGCCTCGTGCGGGCAGCGATACAGTATGCGGTAAATAACAAGCGTAAATCGGTTACGTTTGTTCACAAAGGAAACATCATGAAATTCACGGAAGGCAGCTTCAGAGACTGGGGATACGAACTCGCAAAACGCGAATTTGCCGGTACGACTGTCTCGTGGGATGATTGCGCCGGGAATCCGCCCGCAGGGAAGGTTCTTATCAAGGACGTGATCGCTGACGCGTTCTTGCAGCAGATTCTGACTCGTCCGGCGGAATACGATGTTATTGCAACGCTGAATCTCAACGGAGACTATATTTCCGATGCGCTCGCTGCCCAAGTCGGAGGAATAGGAATCGCTCCGGGAGGAAACATTAACTACGAGAATGGCTATGCCATGTTCGAGGCAACCCACGGAACAGCACCAAAGTACGCGGGGCTTGATAAGGTCAATCCCGGCTCGGTAATTCTCAGCGGCGAAATGATGTTCCGTTACTTCGGTTGGACGGAAGCAGCTGACCTGATTATAACCGCCCTCGAAAAAACGATCCAGTCAAAAGTTGTGACATACGACTTTGCCCGACTGATGGATGGCGCAAAGGAAGTAAAATGCTCCGACTTCGGCAAAGCAATCATTTCAAACATGTAAACATCTCTGTTCTCTCTCCTTTACTGAGGCGTTTCCCGGAACCGGAAATCTTGGGAAACGCTTTTGCTTTAACATCTCTCACCGGCGTCATACTAACTCCCGCCTCTTGTCCACTCATCGTTCATCGCATACAGGAAGATTGAACAACGTATTGATTGCAGTTCTACAAACCGCGGCGTGCATACCTCACCGATACGAAGACCATGCAATCAGTTCAACAAATCCGCTCACCTGGAAATGGCACACGGTTAGTTGTAGAAAAGGACATCGGAAAAGGATTCTACTCAGTAACATTCAACCATACATTACACAGAAAGGTAATCACGTGAGAATACTTTCATTCTTTGTTGCGCTTGTTGTTGCAGTGGCTTTCTTAGGATGTCAGGACGGCAACAGCCCAATTGCGCCCGAACACGCATCAATAACTCCGACATTTGTGAAAAGTGCATCCATTCCCGGAGGCTTGCTTATTCTGAACGCGGAAGTGAGTTCGGGTTACGGCAACGTTCATGAGATCGTCTACGACCTTGGAGGCTCAATCCGGTACTCGCTTGTAACCGAAGAGGGTGGAAAAAGCATCCTCGAACTCTTGATCGATGCCACGTTGACGGAAAAGAACGCAAACGGAGAAGTCAAGAAGATTCAATCCGAAAAAGCGGAGTATTTCGAGGCGCTCGAGGAGATAACATTCTTCTCCCAGGAATTCTCAGTTGATGGTACGCAAGGCAGCCTCCACTTGTTCATCGAATTCCAACTTAGCGGCAACCAGATTCAAGTACAGAGGGTTGCATTGGTTGATTCAAACGAAGCTGCAGGATAAGCAGACAAACAAATAACGAAACGTCCCGGCACAGCCATCAGTGTCGGGACGTTCCTTTTTCAGAAACAGATCTTCTCAGGAAATCTTGTATGAGGGAATTTCTTTCGGCAGAATAATTGCCATCAGGATGTACCCGAGCAATACAATTCCGCCGGACGCAAATGCAGCAACAAGAAACAGAATTCGGACGATGGTGGAATCAATCCCGAAATACTCCCCCAACCCTCCACACACACCAAACAACTTGCTGTCCGTGAAGGATCGATACAGGCGACGAGGCTGTTGAGACTGCTCTTCAGAATAGGATGGCACAGGCTCACCTGTTGCTTGATCGGGCGCAGCAGTCGCCGGTTTGGTAAGTGAATTCCTGCCTCCCCACAGAAATGCAACACCTGCCAGGATCAACAAAACAGGGACAAGCAAATCGGGGCCGAACCACCACCAATTATGCCAGAATGAAAAGCCCATGTTGTGAAGGAAGAGGACAAATCCTATGGCCATCAACAGGATACCCCAGAAGAGACTGTTCTTTTTCGATGACGACGCACCTGCGTCCGGAGTAGACGAGGGGGTTGCCGGTTCTGCTTTTTGGAAGGCCGCCATATTGAACGGCTCTTTGGGAACCACGATCATTGCAGCAATATACAGCAAGATGCCCGAGCCACCCATGAGCGTGAGCAGAACCCATGCGATGCGAACGAGGGTCGGATCGAGGTTGAAGTATTTCGCCAATCCACCGCACACACCGTCGATCATTCGGTCTGATCGGGATTTATAGAATCTCTTTACGCCGGTTGATTCTGACATGCCTGCCTCCTGTTGAATGGTGATTTCTACGTTGTGGTACGCAATGCCCATTGGCAAGTTGCATCCGTAAACCAGAAAAGCCGGTCTGCGACCGGCCTTTTGCTAAATGATGGCAACGTACATTTACGCGTTACACTTCCATGATTTCTTTCTCTTTGTGCGCTAAAAGTGTGTCAATATCCTTTACGAATTTGTCAGTCAGTTTCTGGGTTTCCTGCTCGCCCCGCTTGCGGTCGTCTTCCGACAAATGCTCAGATTTCTCCGACTTTTTCAGATGTTCAATCGCATCACGGCGGATGTTGCGAATGGCAACCTTCCCTTCTTCGCCAAATTTCTTTGCCAGTTTTACAAGCTCACGACGGCGTTCTTCATTAAGAGGAGGAATCGGCACGCGGATCAAGTCTGCATCTTTCATGGGATTCATTCCAATGTTTGCAGCTTGAATGGCCTTCACAATCGGATCGAGCATGCTCTTGTCCCACGGAGTAACAGTAAGGGTATGGAGATCAGCGACGCTGACATTTCCCACTTGATTGAGCGGAGTCGGCGTTCCGTAATAATCAACCTTGATGGAATCGAGAAGTGTTGTTGTTGCTTTGCCGGTTCGAATTCTGACGAGTTCCTGGCGCACCACATCCGTAGCTTTCGTCATTCGTGTTTCGGTATCTTTAAGGATCTCTTTTATCATAGTGTAACCTTCGTTGTTGTTCTACGATGAAGCAAGCTCATGAACTCTCGTTCCGATCTCCTCTCCCGTCATCAAGCGTTTCAGGTTGCCGGGTTTGTTCATATTGAAGACAAGAATAGGCAATTTGTTCTCCCGGCAGAGAGTTATTGCCGTCATGTCCATCACGTTGAGATTTCTCTTCAGCACATCGATATAGGAGATTTCAGGAAACTTCATGGCATGGGGATTTTTTTCGGGATCGGAATCGTATACACCGTCCACGCGGGTTCCCTTGATGATAACATCGGCCTCGATTTCCACTGCACGCAATGCCGCCGCCGTATCGGTGGTGAAATACGGATTGCCCGTTCCGGCTCCGAAGATGACGATTCTATTCTTCTCAAGATGTCTTACGGCTCGCCTGCGGATAAACGGTTCGGCAATCACTTCCATTCTGATTGCAGAAATGAGTCGGGTAACCAAATCCTGATGCTCGAGGGCACTCTGCAACGCCAGTGCGTTGATGAGTGTGGCGAGCATTCCCATGTGATCGCCCGTTACCTTGTCGATATTATCGGATGAGTTGGAGACGCCACGATAGATATTTCCTCCACCAATCACAATCCCCACTTGGGCACCCAAATCGTACACGGATTTGATTTCGAGGGCGTATTGCTTTAACACTGCCGAGTCGATACCGAACTGCTTGTCTCCCATCAGCGCCTCGCCGCTCAGTTTCAGCAAGACACGCCTGTATTTGAGTTTGCTCATGTATTGAAGTTCATTTGACGTGATACAAAAATGTCCCCTTGAAGGGGACATTCATGTTACTTGGTTTCTTCACCGAGATGAAAACGCTGGAAGCGCTTGATCGAAATCGGCTGACCTGACAATTTGCCTGCCTCGGCAAGGAAGTCCTTGATTGTTTTCCCGGAATCCTTGATAAACGTTTGTTCCATCAGCGCAACTTCCTGATAATATTTTTCAAGACGACCGAGGGCAATCTTCTCGACGATCTGCGCCGGCTTTCCTTCATTTGCGGCTTGGGTCTTGTAAATATCGAGTTCACGTTCTATCAGAGATTTTTCAACCTGATCGCGAGAGATGACGAGCGGGTTCATTGCTGCAACTTGCATTGCCACGTCACGCCCGGCACCGGTTGCCGCTGCGTCAGTTCCGATACCCGTCATTTCGACCAACACGCCTATTTTGTTTCCGAGATGCGTGTATGCGCTCACAACGCCGTCCGGAGAATCCACAACGCTGAAACGGCGGATTTCTATCTTCTCCCCCACTTTTGCGAGCAAGTCGTTGTAGAGTTCAGAAACCTTCTTTCCGTTCATCGTCACGTTCATCAGCGCTTCGACCGAAGCCGGACGATGCGCCTCAACCGCCTGGGCAATCGTGTTGGCAAACGTCGCAAAATCATCACTGCGCGCCACGAAGTCGGTTTCACAATTCACTTCTACTATGACGCCGCTTTTTCCGTTTGCTGCAATACGTGTGACAATCATGCCTTCTTTGGCCGCCCTGTCTGCACGCTTCGCTCCGGACGCGGCTCCTTTTTTGCGAAGATACTCGATGGCTGCATTCATGTCTCCGCTCGATGCTTCAAGCGCCCGTTTGCAGTCCATCATTCCTGCCCCGGTTTTCTCGCGGAGATTCTTGATCATTTCACTGGTGATTTCCATAACAACAGTTCAGCTTTCCTTTGATGAATCGAAATCAGTTGAGGGACGCTTTTTCTTCCGCCTCTTTGCTTTTTGCTTCCGCTTCTACCGCCATCTCCATTTGTCGTGCTGCTGCCCGTTCCTTGCCTTCCAGAATGGCATCTGCAAACACCTTCGTAATAACCTGAATCGACTTCATGGCATCGTCATTCGCCGGAATGACGTAGTCGATATTATCCGGATCACAGTTTGTATCAACGATGGCAAAAACCGGAATGCCGAGCCGGTTCGCTTCCTTCACACTAATCGCTTCTTTCTTCACATCAACCACGAACAGGGCCCCGGGTAAGCGCGTCATTTCAACAACACCGGAAAGTACGCTGTTCAGCTTTTCCTTTTCACGTGTAAGAAAGAGTCCCTCTTTCTTTGTGATCTTATCAAACGTGCCGTCACTTTCCATTTTCTCTATGTTGGTGAGACGCTTCACGCTTTTGCGAATAGTGGTGAAGTTGGTAAGTGAACCGCCGAGCCATCGTTCGTCGACATAAAACTGTCCACAACGAACTGCTTCCGCCCTTACGATTTCGCTTGCCTGCTTTTTTGTCCCGACGAACAACACACGCTTCCCTTCGGCAACAACTCTGGCGATGGCATTGCACGCTTCTTCAAGAAGGTCACGGGATTTCATGAGGTCTACGATATGAATCCCGTTCCGTTCCATGAAAATGTACGGCTTCATTTTGGGATTCCAACGGCGGGTGAGGTGTCCGAAGTGACATCCTGCTGCCAACAACTCGGCAACTTCTACTCGAGGCATGGGGTCTTCCTTTATTTTGTGTTTTTCTTCTGCCTTTCTCATCTTTTGTTGAGATCCCGCTCTGATCGGAGCAGGACACTCTCAACAAAATCAAAAGGCATGCTTATTTACTGCAACTGCTATGAATCTTACACTCAGATTAGCGCTTCGAGAACTGGAAGCGTTTTCGCGCCTTTTTCTGTCCGTACTTTTTGCGCTCGACCATACGCGGGTCACGCGTAAGGAGGCGTGCGGTTCGCAATGAAGCACGATTCTCTTCGCTCATCTCGACAAGTGCGCGGGCAATGGCAAGTTTCACTGCTCCGGCCTGCCCGGTTGAGCCGCCACCCTCAACATTCACTTTCGCGTCATATTTCCCGGTTGTCTGCGTTGCTTCAAACGGTTTCATCACATCGGCCCGGAGCATCTCGAGGGGAAAGTACTGCTCAACAGGTTTCCGGTTAATGGTAATTTTTCCCGAACCGGGCAGCAAAATGGCCCGCGCTACGGCTGTTTTTCGTCGACCAACTGCATTTGTTGCGTGTGCGTGTTGCATTCTTTTTCTACACTCCTGAGATTAGTTGAGATTGTACGCTTCGGGACGTTGCGCAAGATGCGGATGCTCGGCACCGGCATACACTTTCATTTTCTTGATGATCTTCCTGCCCAACCGGTTGTGCGGCAACATTCCCTTTACAGCATGTGCGAACACTCGTTCCGGATGTTTGCGAATCAAGTCCTGAAATTTCTCGAACGTTGCCCCGCCCGGATAGCCCGTGTAGTGGAAGTACTCTTTCAACTCGCTTCGTTTTCCGGTGAGTTTCACATTCGCCGCGTTAACCACAACCACGAAGTCGCCCAAGTCGGCGTTCGGGGTGAACATCGGCTTGTGCTTGCCGCGAAGAAGTTTCGCAACTTGCGTCGCGACGCGGCCTAAGGTCTGCCCGTTGGCATCAACGAGATGCCATTTTTGAGTCGTATCAGACGTCTTGAAGAACTTTGTTGCCTTTTCCACTTGAAGTAACTCCTGTTGAAATACGATGAAAAGCTGGGTTCAAAAGTTGTTAAATTTAGACAAAAGGGGTTAGAGAGTCAACGAGGCCTCTGATTAAGAGTGCTTAATCCACATGCTTTTCAGCGTGGTACGAGCTTCGAACAAGCGGGCCGGATTCCACATGCTTGAAGCCCATCTCCTTGCCACGAGTCTTGTACATTGCGAATTCATCGAGTGCAATAAAGCGATCAACCGTCAGGTGTTCCCTTGTCGGCTGCAAGTACTGCCCGATAGTCATGATGTCGCAACCACTCGCGTAGAGATCGGACATCACTTCCAACACCTCATCAACCGTCTCGCCGAGTCCCACCATAATGCCGCTCTTCGTCGCCATTCCTGCTTCCTTCGACCATTTGATGATTTGAAGAGATCGTTCATACTTCGCCTGCCGTCTGACTTTTCGATAAAGCCGCGGAACCGTTTCGGTGTTGTGATTGAGGATATCGGGCTTTTCCGCCAGAACTATTTCAAGCGCCCATTTCTCTCCCTGGAAATCAGGAATCAGAACTTCAATGGTAATTTCAGGATTAACTTTCCGGGCCTGCCGAATCGTCTCTGCAAAAATCTCCGCTCCGCCATCAGGCAACTCATCTCGATTTACGGACGTGATGACGGCATGCTTTACGCCCATGATGCGGATTGCATCGGCAACACGGGCGGGTTCTTCCTTGTCCAGCCACGTTGGTCGGCCCGTCTTCACATTGCAGAATCCGCACGAACGCGTGCACACATCGCCCAAAATCATGAAGGTCGCCGTGCCGGCGTTCCAACATTCGGACATATTGGGACAGCGTGCCTCCTCACAAACCGTGTGAAGCTTGTGTCCCGCGATGAGGTTTTTGAGTCGAGCATATTCTTCACCGGACGGAATCTTGATTTTCAACCACTCCGGTCGTGATGGACGTGGTTGGGGTTTCTGAACCGGTATTTCCTGGATGACCATGTTAGAATGAAAGACTCGTATCGAAATTCTCCAATCCCTTTACAATCTCTTCAAGAAACATCCCGCCCAACGCTCCGTCAACAATGCGATGATCGAACGAGAGTGTAAAGAACGCCATCGATCGGATGGCAATCATATCATCAACAACCATCACGCGCTTCTTGATTGCGCCCGTTCCCAGAATTGCGACTTGCGGCTGATTGATGATCGGTGTTCCAATGACAGTGCCAAACACGCCGAAGTTAGAAATCGTGAACGTGCCGCCTTGAATGTCGTCGGGGGTCAGCTTCTTCTTGCGCGTGCGTGTTGCAAGGTCGTTCACGGCACGGGCGAGGCCGAGAAAATTCTTCTCTTCGGCATTCTTGATGACTGGAACAATCAACCCGTTATCCGATGCAACAGCAAGTCCGAGGTTGATGAAGTTTTTCCTGATAATCTTGTCACCATCAATCGACGTATTGACAAGAGGATATTTCTTCAGCGCATCAACAACGGATTTGACGATGTAGGGAGTGTATGTAAGCTTGAAGCCTTCCTTTCCCTCGAAGGATGCAGCGTTCGCCGTACGATGCTTCACAATCTGTGTCATATCGACTTCGTGAACGGCAGCAACATGCGGAGATGTGTGAACACTCTTGACCATATGTTCCGCCATCTTCTGCAGAACATTGCTCATCTGAATGATCTCGTGTTGCGGAGCAGGATACTTCGCCCGCAGTTCGGGAACTTCGACAACCTTGCCTGTCGCTGCCATCGAAGGCGCTGCCGGTGATGGCTTGGTTGACGGCATTGCTGCCGCAGGTCTCGGAGATGCAACAGCGCCGCTCTTCTTTGCATTAACGTACGCAAGAATATCCTTCTTCGAAACACGCCCACCCTCTCCGGTTCCGGGCACGGTTTCAAGTTCTTGCATCGAAATGCTTTCCTCGCGGGCAATGTTCAATACGAGAGGCGAATAGAATCGGCCGCTTGCATGCTGGGCCAATGGTTGAATAGCCGGCACAGTTGGAGCAACTGTTGCGTGTGCGGGGGCAACGTGTTGCGTAGCCGGAGTTGCAGGCTTCGGGACTTCCGTGGCAACTGCGACTCCTCCCTCGGTTTCAAGGAACGCAATCACGGTCCTCACCGGAACTGTCGTCTGTTCCTGCACAACAATTTCGGCCAGAGTTCCGGAGGCGGGAGAAGGAATCTCCGAATCGACTTTGTCGGTTGAGATTTCAAGAAGCGTTTCGTCCTTCTTCACCTTGTCGCCGATTTTCTTGTGCCACTTGACGATTGTGCCTTCGGCGATGCTCTCGCCCATTTGTGGCATTACGACTTCTACTCGTGCCATGACAACTTCCTTATGTTCTTTTCCATTTACTGTTAGTATCCAATGCTCATGTTTCCGCCACTAGCGGGATAGTTCCTTCCGCCTTCGTCGGCACCCACCAGGGTTTCTTGTCGTGGCCCGGCTATTTTGTCGGAAAGGGATTTAGCGCGCCAACCGTAACGGTTACCGAATCTGATGCGTATCCAACAGCGTTGCTACAACTAATATAGTAAGTCGCTGTATTGGTTAGGTTTCCTGTGGCGAAGGATCCGGACAAACCACGACTGCCATCCCAACCATTCGTACCACCATAGCCAAGACAGGAAGTGGCATTGATGGATGACCAACGAATGGTCGTAGTTCCATTGTAAGGAACATAAATGTTGTCTGCTAAAATTTTGACGTAAAGCAGAGGTTTTATCGTTTCCTGTGGTTGAACATCTTGCGTGAGCATTTGTGGAATAATCCAAATCCCTGCGAGTGCAGTTATTCCTGTAAGCACAATAATCGTCAACACGCGTAGGACCTTCTTGAAGTAAAAGTCCTTTGCTGGTCGGATCCTGACTTTGGGTTCAGCAATGCGAGTCAAAAGCGCTTTTTTAATCTGTTCACCTATCTCGACGAGCGCTTTTTCCTGTTTCCACTTTGTCATACTCTCGAGCGGCTCTTGCGGATCATGTGTTGCCTGATAGGCAGGTAGCTCGGTTTCACCAAACATGCAATAGGAAATAGGCACCCAAATTATTTTCATCCCTCGGCTCTTAGCTGCTTTGAGTAATTGCGGAATCTCTTGACCGGTGACAAAATCCGATGCAAGAAAATTCTGGCTCACAAGCATCACTGCAATATCGGCTTTATTGAGCTCTTTTTCGATTTCCTCTTTCCATTGTTCGCCAGCGTGAATCTTAGTATCATCCCACACCGAGATGGGATTGTTGCGCAGAAACGGCTTCAGCGTCCTTTGAAGACGTTCAAGCCATTGCTTGTCTTTATGACTATAGCTGATGAACACATTATGCATCGCACACCGTTCGCACTATCCGAATCAGTCTTCTCTCTTGATGCTCTCGCCCATCTGAGGCATTACGACTTCTGCTCGTGCCATTCTTTTCCTCTGGTTGTTCGAATCGAGTTCGTAGGGTTTGTAGAGTTAATGGAGTTGCATGCGGAAGAAAAACTCTACAAACTCTCAACTCTATGAACTCTACAAACTCACATACTTAAAACGCCGCCATTTCTCGCAGCTCGTGAACTATTCTTGATGTATTCGGCAAAACAAAATCCTCAAGCGTCGGCGCAAACGGAACGGGGACATCCAAAGCTCCCAACCTCTTGATTGGTGCATCGAGATAATGAAAGGCATTGTCGGCAATGAGTGCAGCAACTTCCGCTCCGATTCCGCCGGTAACATTATCTTCATGAACGATGAGGACCTTACCGGTTGACTTCACCGCCGCGAAGATTGCATTCTTGTCCAGTGGAGCGAGCGTTCGCAAATCCAACACCATCACCTCAACGCCATCTTCTTTAGCGAGAATCTCAGCTGCCTCCAGAGATTGATGCACAGTCGAACCGTATGTGATGATTGCGATGTCGCTGCCATTTCGCTTTACATCAGCTTTACCAATCTCGACAACATTATCTCCTTCGGGAACTTCGCCTTTGATGCGGCGATAGAGGTATTTTGATTCGAGATAGAGCACGGGATTATTGTCCCGCACCGCAGCTTTCATGAGTCCCTTTGCATCAGCCGGAGTTGAAGGGGCAACGATCTTGAGCCCGGGAAAATGGTGAAACCACGCTTCCGTACTCGACGAATGATACGGCCCGCCGCGAATATATCCGCCGTTCGGCAGGCGGATCACCATCGGCGCCGGAAGATTCCAGCGATAATGAACCTTCGCGCAATTGGTAATGATTTGGTTGAACCCGCACGACACAAAATCCGCAAACTGGATTTCGACAATGGGCCGCATGCCAACCACCGCGGCACCCGCAGCCGCGCCAATGATTGCGGCCTCTGACAGCACGGAATCAATCACACGTTCTTCGCCAAAATGCTTTTGAAATCCTTTCGTTGCTTTGAACGCTCCGCCGTACGCGCCTATGTCTTCGCCAATCAGGAAAACAGACCCGTCACGTTCCATTTCCTCCCACATGCCTTGGGAGAGGGCTTCGATGTATGTTAGGGTTGGCATATGCAAAAATGCTATTCGGATTCCAGCATCATAAAATGTGACTCTGACTAACCTCAAATCGCACTCTAAGACTACCACAATACTTCTGAAACGACAATGCATCCTGGTAGCGATAGAAACTCCTCATGAGGGTCTGCGAGCCACAGAAAAGCTCCACGTGATATATGAGCCTCGGCTGAAGCGTACTATCTTTTTGTGGATTGAAGGGAACCCAGTCTTTAGCCATGCGGATTTTTCGTTGTTCTGCCGTTTCCTTCATAATCGAGTTAGCGGGAGGTTTTGCCTCTGTTTGAGTCTTTTCAAAAACAGGCGCATTCGCAACTGTAGTAAGCGCATCATCTATCACATTAAGTAACTCATCCCTATCGACAGGCTTCCATACCCACGCGTGGGCTCCAAGTTCGAATGCTCGATCTTTTTTGTATTCTGTTCCTCGCCCAGTTACAATGATAATGGGAATGTCTCCCGTTTTCTGATTCTGCTTAATCCTCTCCAAGAACTCGATGCCATCCATTCCCGGAGACATGATATCAGTCAAAACAATGTCGGGTTGCACCGAATCGATAGACTCTAAGAAGCTTGCTTTGTCCTCAGCCTCACAACACACATAACCAGCGTATTGCAGTACCATTTTTAGTGCAGACCGAAGTTTCTTGTCATCATCCAAGATCGCAATAAGCCCTTTCCCTCGATCCATCTTGTACTCCCCAAGAAAACATGATTACAACAAACTCGATTACCGACCAGAGTCCTTAATGGACTTTAGGCTCTTCCACAAAGTTTGCCCGGGAAAGCGGCACTCCCAAAAGACCCAACCGTTCACTGAGTTTCCTGTGACTGCAATCGCAGCTGCAGACGGCGAGCTGTGTACTTTACCGTCAAGGTACAGCCCGCCGTTTTGTGCTTCGGCTTGATAAACGCGCCCTTTGTAATTCGCTCTGAACTCTGTTCCAACTGGGAAGTGAATGCCCTTGCTGACCCATCCGCCGCCTTGCTGATTCTTCTGAATACGTGGAGCTGTAGAAGAGGGCTGAAGATCCAACATTGCGCGAAGGACATCATTGTATGTCTCGCTCTCTGAACGGCGCTTGCTAGTCAGCGCTTTGAAGACATCGAAATCGACTTCGATTGTTTGCATTGGCTCTCCTTATTTATTATTAGCGCTAATAGAACTAATAGTAGTATAGCACTAATAAATCAGATTGTCAAACCAAATTCGCGAAAATGCCTATTTCGTGTACACTCCTTCCCCCGCCCACTCACCAACTGGATAGGGCTGCGCTACTGCATAATCAACCGCCTCCTGAATCTCCGCAAGAATCTTCTCATGCATTTCATTCTTAAGAGATTCAGAGAGAATATTCTGTGACATCAACTTTTCTTCGTACAACACAATAGGGTCTTTCTTCTTCCACTCGTCAACCATTCCCCTCGGTACGTACGAGGCGTCATCCGAAAGAGAATGTCCGTGCATGCGCATCGTAATCGTTTCGATGAGTGTGGGACCATCGCCTTTTCGTGCACGCTCAACAGCTTCTTTGCATACCTCGTACACTCGCTCGACATCTGTTCCGTCAATAGTGAAACCGGGAATGCCGTAGCCAATCGCCCTGTCCGACAGTTTCTTCGCCGCGAACTGTTTGTGGTTCGGGGTAGAATAGGCGAATTGATTGTTCTCGATAATCATGACGAACGGCAGCTTCATCACCGCCGCCATGTTCATCCCCTCATGAAACTCACCGACGTTGCATCCGCCATCGCCGATGTAGTTCATCACCACGGCATTTTCCTTTCTCATCTTCGAAGCAAGCGCAACCCCGCACGCCATGGGAATCATGGCGGCAAGATGGCTGACATTGCCGTAGATTTTCTTTGATGGGTCAGCATAGTGCCCCGTTCCGTCGCGACCGCGGGCAAGCCCCTCTCCCCTTCCGAGTTGCATCAGGAAGATGTTGCGCAACGTCTGCCCTTTGACGAGATGCGCTCCGAGATCACGATGCATCGGAAATAGATAGTCATGCTCTTCAAGCGCGAACGCGCTGCCGACAGCCGTCGCCTCGTTGCCGTATCCTGTAAACGCCCCGCCGACCATCTTGCCTTGCTTGTAGAGCTTGATGATGGCGTTGTCTACCTCGCGTGTCAAGAGCAGATAACGGAATAACTCCAGACGATCCTGATTCGATAGAAGTGATTTTGTATCCGTCAATTTCAGATCAGCAGTCTGTGAATAGTTTCTCATGCAAGATTTTCGAGATCGTCACGGTCTCTCGGTCTGCCGCTCTTTCTCTTGTTCGTCAGAAGGTCATCGAAACCTATCAGGCTGATCTTCAAGCCGTGGACTTCAATCTCACTTCTTCTTTTGTACGCGGCGTCGAAATCGACTCCATCAATTGAGGTAATGACATCGATCCGAACCGGCGGTACTCCAAGTTGATTGACTTTTCCTTCGGAACAAAAATCTTCTGCTTTGAACCCAAGCGAACCAACGCCGAAATCATCAAGTGTCTTCAAAACTTTTTGCGCGTTTTCCACGGTGGGACGGACCCAGATATCCATATCGCCGGTAAAACGCGGATAGCCATGAAGCACGACGGCATATCCGCCGACTAAAAGGTACTCAACGCGGTTTGCGTTCAGTAACTGTATAAACTCTTTGAAGTCCGGGTCGCTTATCATACTTGAAACGAATGTACTGATCTCTCAAATAATCCAGAGCGTCGAGACGTTTCTCGTAACTTTGTCTTGACCAATACGCGAAGTCGTTTTCCTTGTTATGGAGTGTCGTCCGCCTGCCTTGTGTCTTGTCCAATCGTACCATCACTCACCTCAATAGTTTGACAACTTCTCCAGCGCTTTCACAATATCCGATTCTTGCGGCAACATTGCATTCTCCAACTCCGGTCCGTAAGGAACAGGAGCATCCTTCGCAGCAACGCGCTGAATCGGCGCATCGAGACGCTCAAAAGCCTCGTTCGCGATAATGGCGGCAATCTCTGCTCCGAAGCCGCTTGTGAGTGTGTCCTCGTGAACAATGAGGACTTTGCCTGTCTTTCGAACAGAGTTCAGAATCGTTTCCTTGTCCAATGGAATTAGCGTTCGTAGATCAATCACTTCAACGCTGGCGCCGGTTTTCTCCTGAATCTTGTTCGCCGCATCAAGTGAACGCTGCACCAACATCCCCCACGTAATGATTGTGATATCGTCGCCAGGGCGTTTCACTTTTGCAAGGCCAAACGGAATGAGATAATCTTTGTCGGGCTCGGGAGATGAAGCGAAGCCTTGACGATACAATCCTTTGTGCTCACAGAAAATGACGGGATTCTCTTCACGACACGCCGTCTTCAACAAGCCTTTCGCGTCAGCGGCGTTTGATGGGAACACAACATGCACTCCGGGAATGTGCGTGAAGAATCCGTCGATAGATTGACTGTGATACAATCCGCCGTGAATGTATCCGCCGACCGCGACGCGAATCACCATCGGGCATGCCCACTCGTTGTACGAACGGAAGCGCAGCATCGCGACCTCGTCGCGGATTTGCATGAACGCGGGCCAAATGTAATCGCCGAACTGGATTTCGACAACGGGCTTGTAGTCGCCGCGCACGGCGAGACCGAACGCAGTTCCCACAATACTCGCCTCAGCAAGCGGAGAATTGAAAACACGATCTGCACCGTGCTTTGCCGTCAAACCTTTCGTTGCCGTAAACACGCCGCCCTTGTTGCCCGCCACATCCTCACCGTAGATGAGCATCTTCGGGTTTCGTGCGAGTTCTTCATCAAGAGCGTGGTTGATGGCGTCAACCAGAACGATTTTGTTCCCCTTGTGTTCAGATTCGACAAATCCGTCCTTTGGAACGGCGACGCGAGGTGAATACACATACCTTTCCAAGTCGTTTACATCAGGCAACGGCTTCTCTTCCGCCCACTCGGCAGCCTTGTCAATTCTTTCTTGAATCTCTTTCTTGATCTTCTCGAAATCAGCATCCTTCAGAATCTTCTGATCGGCCATGAACTTCTCGAACCGGGGAATCGGATCTTTCTTGCGATCTTCTTCCAACTCCTCGTTGCTGCGATATTTCTTCTGATCGTCTGAAGAGGAATGGGCAAGAAGGCGGACGGTGTCGGCCTCAATCACGCTCGGCCCTTGTCCGTTGCGAGCTTTCAAAACCGCATCAGCAACCACTTCATACATTTCCTTGAAATCGCATCCATCGACGCGGTAGCGGTTCAAGCCCTTGTAGCCCGCAACCAGCCCGTAAACGGACTCGCCCGCCATCTGATCCTTTACCGGTACTGAGATGGCAAACTTGTTATTTTGAATGAGAAAGATAACCGGGAACTTGCCCCTCGCCGCCCAGTTCACCGCTTCGTGAAACTCACCTTGACTCGTCGTGCCCTCGCCCGACGAAACATAGACGACCTCATCCTTTCCATCCTTCACGGCACCCATTGCCGTTCCGACTGCTTCGAGAAACTGGGTACCCGTCGGCGATGATTGCGCAATGATGCGTTGCTTCTTGTGTCCGTAGTGGAACGGCATTGCAAAGCCGTTGCTGCTCGGTCCGCCTTTGCGATGGAGCGCTTCGAGCATGATCTCTTCAATCGTATATCCGAACTGAAGCGAGAATGCAAGGTCGCGATAGTACGGATATGCCCAATCATAGCCGGGCTTCATTGCAAGTGCCGTGGCCGTCTGTGCCACTTCGTGCCCCGATCCGCCGATGTGAAAGAATACCTTGCCCTGCTTCAGCAAAACAAGAATCTTGTTGTCAAGCAAACGTGCAGCAACACAGTTCTTATACGTGTTGATGATTTGGTCGTTGGTGAGATTTGACAACGCGCTGCCGGCAAGGATGATCGGTCTTGAGCCGTTCGAGCCCTTCGGCGTACTCTCAGTCTTCACATTCTTAATGGTGGACACGAATCGATTCCTCACGATTGATGATCGAAATTTCTCTTCAGATGTTGATCGCCTCGCCGTACGCCGCCGCCGCCGCTTCCATCACTGCTTCGCTCAATGTCGGGTGGGCGTGGATTGTATGGAAGATGGATTTACCGGTTGCTTCGAGTTTTTTCGCCAACGCAAGCTCGGCAATCATCTCCGTCGCTTCGCTGCCCATGATGTGCGCGCCGAGTAGCTCGCCGTACTTTGCATCGAAGATGAGCTTTACCATTCCCTCTGTCTCGCCGATGGCAATGGCTTTACCGAGCGGACGGAACGGGAACTTGCCGATTTTCAGTTCGTATCCCTCAGCTTTCGCCTTCTCTTCCGTCAACCCTACGCTTGCGATTTGCGGCTGGCAATAGGTACAGCCGGGAATCATCGAATAGTCGATCGGTTCGAGATTCATCCCTTTGATGGCTTCGACGCAATGAATGCCCTCCGCACTCGCAACATGCGCAAGCCACGGTGCACCGATCACATCGCCGATGGCGTACACGCCGGGAACGTTCGTTCGATAATCCTTGTCAACTTTGATGTGATTGCGTTCTACAGTAACGCCAATCTTCTCCAATCCGAAACCCTCGACATTCCCCTGCACGCCGATTGCCATCAATGCGACATCTCCCTTCAACTCCTTCATTCCTTCGGGAGTGTTGACGACAACAACTACATCGTTTGCGGAACTCTTCACGCTTTCGACTTTCGTGTCGGTCAGAATTTCAATCCCCTGCTTTTTGAAGCTCCGCTCCATCTCTTTCGTCAACTCTCGATCTTCAATAGGAAGAATGCCGGGCATCATTTCAACAACGGTGACTTTCGTGCCGAGGGCGTTGTAGAAGTAGGCGAATTCAATGCCGATGGCTCCTGCGCCAACCACGATCATGCTCTTCGGCTGTTCGCTGAGCGACATTGCCTCGGTACTCGTAATGATCCGCTTGCGGTCGATTGTTACGCCGGGAATCGAGCGGGCGCGGGCGCCGGTTGCCACGATGATGTGCTTCGCCGAGACTTTGTATGATGCACCTTCTTTCGGCTTCACTTCTATCACCCCGTTGCCTTGCAGCGTTCCGTATCCCGACATGTAATCAATCTTGTTCTTCTTCATCAAGAACTCGACGCCTTTGGAGATTTTGTCGGAGATGCCGCGGCTTCGCTGGATGATCTTACCGAAATCGAACTTCAGATTGTCGTATGAAATCCCCCATTCGCTCGCCTTCTTGAATTGATGGAGAATCTCGGCGTTCTTTAGCAATGCTTTGGTCGGAATGCATCCCCAGTTCAGACAAATACCGCCTAATTTTTCCGCTTCAATAATGCCGGTGTTGAATCCAAGTTGGGCAGCACGGATTGCTGCTGTGTAGCCGCCCGGCCCGCCACCAAGAACGATTATATCGAATGATTTTTCTGCCATGAGTTCCTCTATATCAGGGAGCGATTGGACAAATCGCCTCACTCCACACAACAAAAAAGGGAATTGTGGTTCCCTTCTTGATATCGCTAAGAATTGGTATAAGAACGAATCCCCACGTTGTCCCCTGTTCGATTGCTTATGGGAAAAATCACCATTACAGGAGAGAAATGACCTAACTTTCGGGGAACAAAGTGCGGAAAATATACCCAAAGCGGGCTTGAAAGTCAACGAAACCGAATCCGGCGGCTATTCTATAAGGTAGTCCATTTCGTTGTTCTGGTAGGATTCTTCATGAACCGGTTCACGACCGAAGTAATCTACGGGATGAAAGGCATGCGGATAATAGGAATCCGTGCGGAGTAAAAAGTGCAACCGGATTCCGGGTGGAAACTGCCCCCAATGATCAAGAACGACTATCGTGCTGTCACCTGCAGCAATCTTCCTTCTGCCGAGACCACCGGCAAAGGGATACCGATTCCTCTCGATATCCCTCCAATCAGGTGTGTAGTTGAACATCGTGGAGCCCTCGAAGTCCGCAACTCCGACATTCCGGATGTAAAGAGAGAACTTCGTCATCGGTTGCGAAGGACCGTGACTCCCGTACCTTTCGTAGGTAAAATGTTCAATGTGGGTGATCGCAAGATCGGGAATCGGGCCTGCCGGCGGCTTCGGAGCCTCTTGGACATGACGTTGTAACTGAGTGTAGCCGCAGGAGACGAGAACACAGCATACAAGCAAAGGAATTATTCTTGATACATAGTCTCCGATATGACTCACGAGCTTCTCCGATCAATCGAGTTTGCCGCAACGGAGGTTTTACTTCTTTACAATCTCCACTCGCCTGTTCTTTTGCTCGCTACCTTCTGTCTTATTGTCGGCGATGGGCTTTTCCTGTCCCCAGCCTTTAGACGAAAGCCGTGACTTGTCAATCCCTTTGGCGATGATAGCGTTCATCACCGATTTGGCCCGGTTCTCGGAGAGCGTCTTGTTTGACGCGGCAGATCCGACGTTATCCGTGTGACCTTCGATGCTGACGTTCAGGGATTCGTCCTCGTTCAACAGCTCAACCACCTGATCAATGATGTATTGTGATTCGGGTTTGATATCCGCCTTGGCAGTCTCGAAATTAATCTGGAGCGTGATAAATCCGGTTTTCTCCATTTCATCCCTCATCGTTTCGGAATCCGAACAGGCGGCAAAAAGAAACGCGAACAGCGTGATGCCTGCAACAGAACACAAGTGAGCTTTACGATTCACGGCTGACTCCTATCGTTGTTGTGAATGATTCGTTCGCAGAACGGGAATGACTAACGGGAAATACTGCATGGAGAATACCAAATCATGAAGTAAGTTGCAACACGAAACGAGAATCAGCCAGCTCATCAAAACCGTATAAAAAAGGAAATCCCGCCCATTACAAAGCGGGATTTCTCTGAAAAGCGAACCATTCTAACGCATTAGCGTCAGTTTTCTTGTTTGAACCAGACCTTCTGATTGAAGTCTGTAGAAATAGACTCCGCTTGCCAAGTCTCTTGCGTCGAGAACGGTTTCGTATCTTCCGGCATTCAGGTGCCCGTCCAGCAGCCTCTGCACTTCCCTTCCAAGAACATCGTACACCGACAATCTTGTGTGCCCGGAAACAGGAAGCGAAAACGCTATCGTCGTTGTCGGGTTGAACGGGTTGGGATAGTTTTGCATGAGAGAGAACTCTTCGGGAACATCAAATCCCCAGGTGATTGTCATGTTTCCCCCTTTATACAGAATATTGCCCGTCGGGATGATGCCCGAATTTATCTTGACTTTATTATTCACTTTCGTCGCAAGATCACGGGCAAGAGCATCGTTGGACGATATACCGTCGGTGACAAGCATGGAAACGTACGTCAGAACGTCACCCGCCGTTCGGTTATCCTTCGTGACGATTGTATGCTGGCCGATCTTGAGTGAAACAAAATTCATCACAAGGGCTGCAAGCTGCTTTTTCGCCTTGTCCTGCATCGATGGATGCCGCCGAAGACTCAACACATCGTCCCAATCGTTAATCGTCAGAAGGTTCGCAAACACATCGAAATGCGGAGTGTAATGCTGGTGCACGGCCTCTATGTAGGAATTCAGTTGGATGAGGTTTTCATCCCAGCGGTGGCGGCGGCACCTGTGTTCGTCGAATTGATGCTTCCAATACCCGACGCTGCGAGCCCGATTTGCAATCACGGCTTGCGTGAGCGTGAAATCGACTATTGCTGATCCCCCCGCCGGTAGTGTCAGCCCTTTTGGATTTGCATCAACTGCATAGCCGAGCGGCTCGATGATTATCACTTGGTAGTCGATTCCGGAAGGTACATCTGCGAACGCATATTCTCCCGAGGCATTCGAAATGACAGCGGGAAAATCCTCAATCGAAGCACCGTCAGCATCCAGCAGTTTCACGGTTACGTTTTCCATTCCACCACCGCCTGATCTGAGAATGGTTCCCGAAATCGTGCCATTGGAAACTGAACCTACAGAGACGGCCAAGTTGCTTGAAGCTCCCGAGAAGCAACTGTTCTTGGGTGTAACACTGACATCTCCTGAGGCAGCGCCCCAATCAACTGTGATCGATGTTGTGCCTTGCCCTGAAGCAATACTCGCCCCTGACGGTACGGTCCACTCGTATTCTTGCGCTCCCGTCACATCTGCAATCGAGAATCCGACGCCAGATTGTCCCGAACTGACCGTTGTCGGGCCTGAGATGCCGCCTGCCGCCGCCACAACGGGTATGACTGTGACGGCAAGCGGGCTGGAGGTTGCGCTATTTCCTTTTGCGTCGGTTACCGTCACGGAGTAGTCTTCTTGTACGGAAACGGCAATGGATTGTGTTGTGGCCCCCGTTGACCAGAGGTACGAAGCGGCCGCGCTCGATGTCAGCGTGACACTCCCGCCTTCACAAAACGAGGTCGGGCCGTTTGCGGAAATTGCCGGGCTTGCGGCATTGTTTCTCAGCAGTATATCGTCGATACGGTATGCACTGCTGGCAGAACTTCGGAATCTGATTCTCAGATTCTCCGTTGCAGGAATTGTGCCGCTTGCCGTCCGCGAATACCAGCCTGTCGAACCGCTGGCCGTGGGCAATCCGCTGAATGTCAAAGCGGAATACGCCAGTCCGTCGTCACTTACCTCAACGAAGAAATCCGACCCGTCAAGAGCAAGGGCGTCTTTTCGAATGCCGAACGAAAGCTCGAGGGCATTCAATCCGGTGGTAGTGATTCCCGCAATCTCGAAAGAAGCATTCGATCCGCCGGAGAAGAAGATGTTGGCGCCGCCGGATGCGGCCGAATATCCTGCAGACGCATTGGATGCCCGTACATCAGAAGTACCGCTGAAAGTGAGGTTGTCACTGTCAAAGCCACCTGCGGAGACATGCGCGGCAATCGAAGTCGTGGTTGAAACAGTTCCCATTGTCTCATGAAACACAACCTGAAACGGAATAGGCATTACCCCTGTCCCGCTCACAGGAATACTCTGCGAGGCGGCGCCTGTACTTACACACGAGATGTTGCCGGAGTAGGGGCCTTCGACTGCAGGCGAGAAGCGCACCTCGATTGCCGTTGCGTTTACGACATCCCCCGAGCGCGCAAGAATAATCGGGATTGATGAGAATGGATTGATACCGGTTCGGATTTCAAATCCGGCGGGCGGTGTTATCGTAATGTCGTCTATCAGTTCTGAGCCGCTGACAACAAAACTCGAAGAGCCGGATGACCCGCCAACCGGCACGCTGCCGAAACTGCCATTAAATGATGAGGTGTTCAAGAGAATAGTTGCCCCGCCGGTCAGTTCAAATGTTCCTGTTAGCGTGATGTTTCCCTGCAACCCTCCGGTGCCGGTGGTGCCTTCGGAGTTGAAGCCGTACAGCCTGAATTCGGCAGTGCCGGCAAGCTCCTCGTACTCAACACCGAGTCCGAGAACATTGCCCGTCCAATTGACATCTGAGTCAGGTGTCGTCAGAATTCCTGATGCACTTGTTAGACCCGCATTAAGAGTGGTGAAGTTCGCGAATGGCGTTGCGTGTCCGTCATGGCTTCCCCGCCATTGCCACTGTCTCGGGCCGGTGGCGCTGCGACCGATCCCAAAGGAAACCGATGTGATTGTGAACTTGTAACCCGGAACTGCTGCTACTGTCACTCCGATGTATTTGTTGAGATCAATAGAACCAGTAAAGACATCACTGCCGTTTGTAGCGCCGGTCGGCCAGTTGCTTCCCCTGAAGTTTCCTGTGCTGGAGGAACTTGATATGCCTTCTTTCACAAGACTTCCTGACGAAATGCCTGCATACGAAGTCCCGTTGTAAGCAAACGATGGTACATTGTTCCCGTCTCCCGCAAGATTGTATGTTGCGGTGAACGGTGTTTGTCCTCTGGCAATCCCTGTTATCACTAAACAGGCTGCAACCAAGGCGATCTTTTTCATATACCCTCCGCGAAGAATGTGTGAGAAATAGTGGATTGTGAGATACCGTAGTGGTATAAGATCGATTGAACAACAGATTGACAGTTGGAGAGTTCGCTAAGCCCGTGAAGTACATCCGTCAATACGGTTCACGGGCCACGACCCCAAACGAATGTGTAAGCAGTGGGTTCAGCTACCCCGGCAATCGAGAGTTAGTGGAAGAGAAACAGAGTTCTATGGGAGAAGAGCAATACGATTGGCTCGATCGGAATAGAGGATCGAGAAGAGAACATACGAAGCAAGTGAAGAACGGCAACATGTCGACAAGTTTGCAGGCGTGGACAATGTCAGAACTACATGCTGCCACCAATATACAAACAGTAGGATAAATGTCAAGTGAGAAAGGAGGGCGGAGACCGGCACGCAAGGCATCCGCCACCTACCGGAGAGGTTCCTTATTTCAGAAGAATCATTCTCTTCACCTCGCTGAAGTTTCCACTCTGCATTCTATAAAAGTACACGCCGCTTGCGAAACGAGTGGCATCGAACGTCGTTTCATAACTTCCTGTCGGTAGATTCCCGTTCACCAGCGTTGCTACTTCCCGGCCTATCGCATCGAATATCTTCAGTGAAACATGACTGGTGCCCGAAATGTGGAACTTGATTTTTGTCGAAGGGTTGAACGGATTCGGATGGTTTTGCTCAAGAGCAAATGCGTCCGCCAAGTTCCCGGCGACTTCCCTCACCGATGTCAATTGTGAGAAGGGCCTGCGCCACGCCCCGTTGCCGTTCGTCCCGGCCATCAAATCACTTCCGCTGACTATCAACGATTGAATTGACGTGTTGATAAGTCCGGTGTTAGCAGCAGTCCAGTTTGCCCCGGCGTTTGTGGAGACGAAAACTCCAAGCGATGTGCCCGCAACAATTGTTGAGCCCGATGCCAATAGAGTCCGGACATTTGTTCCCGTAAGTCCTGAATTTGATGCAGCCCAGTTTGCGCCGTTGTTTGTCGAAATGAAAACTCCGCCATTCGAAGTGCCCGCAAAAATGGCCTGGCCGTTCGATGCAAGAAACTGCACAACCAACGATGTCAATCCGGTGTTTGAGACAGCCCAATTCTGTCCTGCGTTCGACGAGATGAAAACGCCACCATTCGTGCCCGCAAGAACATTCGAGCCGGCAACAAGCAAAGCGGAGACTGTCGTGTTTGTCAAGCCTGTGTTTGACACACTCCAGTTGGCGCCGCTATTGGTTGAACGGTAAATGCCGCTGCTTTGGCTGATGCCGGCAAGAATCGTTGTGCCCGAAACTGCAAACGCACGCACGTCACCAACAGAGGCAAGTCCTGTACCTGAAAAAAACCAGGATGTTCCGCCATCAGTCGAGCGATGCACGCCTCCTGCGGACGTGACTGTTCCCAAAAGCATGTCGCTTCCGTTCTGCACGAGAGAGAACACTCCCCCCCCGAAATTGTTGATCGGAAGCCACACCGTGCCATTATTGGTTGTCCGATATAACGCCCCGTCGGAGTTGCCGCCAAAGAGGTTTGGTCCGTTAACGAGAAATGCGGTCACGAAGGTATTGATGTACCCGTTATTCTTCTCCACCCAAGTTCCGCCGAGATCGATTGAGCGGTAGATGCCTGCCTTGTCTCCGTTGTTTCCCATACCGACAAAAAGTGTTGTGCCAAGAACTCCGAGCGAACGTGTATTGTTTGTTGGAGGAATTCCGGTGTTGGCGGGATTCCAGGTTTGTCCCGCATCGGTCGAGCGCTGCACGCCGCCGAGTGTTGCCTGAAATGCATTCGCCCCGATAATGGCAATAGCAAGAGTGATGTCGAAACCGCCACCGCTCCAGTTTCCTCCATCATTGGTCGAACGAAACACCCCACCCGATTGAGTGCCGGCAAGCAGAACTCCGTTCACGATGCCCAATGTGTTGACGTTCGTGTTTGTCAGTCCGGAACTGGCGGGCAGCCAACTTGCGCCATTGTTTGTCGATCTAAAAACGCCGCCGGCAGTCCCGGCAAAAATCGAAGAGCCGTTCGATGCAAAACATCGCACGGCCAACGATGAAAGTCCAACCGTATCAACGGACCAGCTTGCACCACTGTTTGTGGAAAGAAACGCTCCCGCACTTGCCGTTCCCGCAAACAACAGGTTCCCGAAGGCATGCACGACATTGACGTTTGTGCTCGTCAATCCGGAGTTTGAAACTGCCCACGAAACTCCGCCATCGGTGGATTTGTAGACTCCCGAGGAGGTTCCTGCATAAAGGATCGAGCCGTCGTATGCCAGCGAACGAACCTGTGTGCCGACAGGCAATCCCGATCCCGACCAAATCCAACTATCGCCGCTGTTCGTAGACTTGAATACTCCACCCGCAAACGATCCTGCGTAGATTGTTGTACTGACAGAAACGAACGACATCGGGTAGCCTCCTTCGGGGCCGGAGGTTTGAACCCACTGAGCTGTGGCGGAAAAGGTGAGAAAACAGAATGCAAACAGAAGCGCTGCGGGTATCGCACAATTCTTCGACATGTCATACTCCTTGAATGTGAATGAACGGATGTGATTCTGATTGGAAGAAATGTATTGCGAAACGGCGTGCCGGTTCAATGACTCAACTGAGTCATTCTTGCATCGTGGAATTTGGCGGAATGGCTGTGGCGTGAGGACATGTGTCTGCCGCAAGGATAAAGAACGAAAATGCAGGACAAGACGGGAGTCTTATCACTACACCAGTCCCTGCTTGATTGCTTTTACCACCGCTTGCGACTTCGAGTGAACGTGGAGCTTTTCGTAGATGTGTTTGATGTGATTACGGACGGTTTCGGGGCTGATGAACAGCTTGTCGCCAATCTCGCGGTTGTCCAAACCAAGAACAAGCTTCTGAAGAATTTCCACCTCCCGCTTCGTCAGCGAGTAATTCTCTTTCCCGGTTGGCGCATAGTGTTTGAAGAGTTCGATAACACGCCGCGCAATGTAGGGCGTCATCGGAGCCCCTCCCGCCGCGGCATCCTGAATTGCGATCAACACATGGGCAGGCGGCGTCTTTTTCAGAATGTAGCCATCGGCACCGTTCACGATTGCACGAAACACATTCTCGTCATCATCAAACACCGTGAGCATGATGATGGACGCGGAAGGAACAAGACGCTTGATATCCGCAATGCTCTCAGTCCCTGACTTTCCCGGCAGATGAATATCAAGCAAAACCACATCGGCGTCGGGAAAATCCGCAAGTGCATCCTCGATATTGGAGAACGAACCGACGGAAGTGAATCCTTCGGTAAAGTTGAGAACATGCACGAGTCCCTCCCGGAAATCGTCATGGTCTTCTACGATAACAACTCTGATGGGCTTCATATCGGTTTGGAACTTCGCAAAACCCCGTCACTCATTCAATGACCCGATTGAGTTATTCTCCCCTTCAATCGCACAATCGTGCCTGATGTGATTGCGTGCTCGAAGGAAAGTTCGCTATCAATTTCTTCCGCCCGCTTCGTCATGTTCCGAAGGCCGTGGCCTCGCTTTGTGTGCCGCGATGCATGGCCGGTTGCGGGCATTCCCTTTCCGTTATCTTCAACAATCAACTCAAAACCTCCTTGATAAATAACAAACGCAACGGAGATGAGAGAGGCCCCTGCATGTCGAACGGCATTCGCCAGCGACTCCTTGAAAATGAGATCCACGTTTCGTCGGACGTTTTCCGTGATGGTGATGCCTTCGATGTGTTCGGCAAGATTGACTTCATACTTGAGTTGGTGAGCGCGACACATGTCTGCCGTGGTAAGGCGGATGCGGGCCAGCAGACTTTCAAGCGTATCATGGTTCGGCGAAACCGACCAAACAATGTCACTCATCGCCTCTTCGGCTTCCGTGAGAAGCGAGCTTGTCCTGTCGAGAAACTCCTTTGACTGTGCCGGAATATCCTTGAGCTGCCCCTTTACCGATTCAATGAAGAAACCGGCGCTTCCGACAGTCGAAGCAAGATCGTCGTGCAAATCGCGGGCAATGCGTTCACGCGTCCGCAGGCGTTCCTCCTGGAATTCTTTCTCCCGCTCAAGTTGGGCAATGCGCTTCTTGAGCTTTTGGGTCGAGATGAACCTCACTGTTCCTCCAAACGTGACAACACCCAAAGCGGCCATCAATCCGATAAACCAACCGGTTCGCCAAAACGGCGGGACAATCGTGACATTGATCAATGTTCCTGCTTCATTCCATACACCATCGTTGTTACCCGCCTTCACCCGAAACACATATTCACCCGGGTCGAGATTTGTGTAACGCGCCTCCCTCCTTTTGCCGCAGAACACCCATCCTTTGTCGAACCCTTCCATCATGTACGCGTACCGGTTTTCCTGCGGATTGGTAAACTCGAGTCCGGCAAACTCGAAGGAGAAAACAGATTCATTGTACGATAATGTGATGTTATCGGCAGCCGAAATATCCTCATCAAGTTGTGCGGGTTGGTCGAATTTCTTGAATCGTGTAAGCACGACTTTCGGCAAAACAGGATTATCCTTCACACTGTCGGGAAAGAACGCATTGAACCCGTTCACGCCGCCAAAGAACATTTCCCCTTCTGCTGTCTGAAAGTAGGTATTTGTATTGAATTCGGAAGACTGTAACCCATCATGAACGGCATAGTTGCGGAACCGGGGTTTCTCAGGATCGGCGGTCGTCATTTTGGAGAGGCCCCGATTTGTGCTGATCCACAAATTTCGGTGATGGTCCATCAACACACCGTAAATGAAATCATTCGGCAGGCCGTCGGCGGTTCCGTACCTTCGCCATGATTCCTTGACGGGGTCAAACCGGTTCAACCCGTCTTCCGTTCCGATCCAAAGAATGCCGTCAGGGTCAACGCAGATGGTTTTTACGGAATTGTGTGAGATGGAATTCGCGTTCCGGGGATGAGATTTGTACTGCTTGACTAATTGTCCGTCAGGAGAAAACCTCAGCAGGCCGATTCCCAGTGACCCGCACCAAATCCCGTTCCGGTCGGCGGCAAAACACAATGCGCCCGGCGCAACGTAGGATGTATCAATTCGATCGAGCGTAAGTACAGGTTCGAGAATATCCCGTTGGCGATCATAGCGCAGCACACCCGTGGCCGACCCGACCCATACATCTCCCGACGAATCTTCGCAGAACGCCGTGATAATCCGGCCTCTGGAATCATCGCGGGCAATGCCGCGAAGATCGTACTCTCTGAATCGCTTCGATGAAGCATCAGCACGATACAGTCCTTTCACCGTGCCGACCCACACAGAACTGCGGCTGTCTTCAAAAAGTGCAAAAACACTATTGGCGCCAGCACCACCTGGCCCCGAAAATTCGTCGTAGAGCCGCTTGACGTTTCCGGTTTTTCTGTCGAGAACAGCAACCCCCTGATTGTACATTCCGAGCCACACACGGTTTTCCCGGTCGACCATCAGAGCTTTGAAGAAGTTGTCTCCCGTATCCGTTTTTCGTGATGGAGGGAGAAGTATATGCTTGAATTTGTTGCGGCGAGGATTGATCATGACAACGCCGGCCCCGTCATATCCTACCCAAATCAAACCGGAACGATCGCGGCAGACAGAGGCAACTTTGTCATAAAATGTATTTGTGGGAGAATACGGAACAATCCGGGTAAACCTGTTTTTCTTTTCGTCAAAAACATTCAGCCCGCCTGAAGTCGTGCCAATCCACAAACGTCCTTCCTCATCGGCACACACAGCCTTGACAACGTCGCTGCTGATAGTTCCGGGATTGCCGGACTCGTGACCCCATTTCCGCCAGGTGTTGTTTGCCGGATCTAACGCGTAAAGCCCTATGCTGGCGCCACTACTTCCCATCCAGAGAATACCGGCCTTATCCATATAGAGACATCTACCACCTTCAACCCGTTGACCCGGCAAAAGAACCGACACAAAACGCTTCGACGCGTATTCGTACTTCATGATGCGATCCGGCATCGACAACCAGACGTTTCCTTCGTCATCAACAAAATGAGCCCGTACGTTTTCGCCATCAGCCTTCAATCCCAAATCGGTGGCGTGATACTCGCGAAGTCTCCCGGACGAATCGAGAACCGACACTCCCTCCGCCGAAGAAATCCAGATGTTGCCGTCTCTGTCTTCGACAAGCGAGTAAATTATTGAACGGAGATGAGCCGCGTGATAGGCCGCATCGTCAGGAAGGTATGAGAAGGTTTCAGTCCGTCGATCGAAACGATGGAGCCCCTGTAGTGTTCCGACCCAAATCCTTCCTGCTCTGTCCTCAAGCAGCGACCAGACGGTATTGCTTCGTAAAGAAGACGAGTCCCTCGCGTCATGGCGATAGACTTTGAAAGTGTATCCATCAAAGCGGTTCAGCCCGTCGGCGGTGCCGAACCACATGAAGCCTTGACTATCCTGAATAATACACCAGATGGAGCTTTGCGAGAGGCCGTCTTCAACAGAGTACGTTTGGATCCGATGGTCGAGAATGTTGAACTGGGCCAATAATTCTTGTCGCGTAAAAAGAACGCTAACAAGCAGACACGCCCGTGCAACCAGTGCCAGCGCCATGCGCTCCGAATCCGAGTTGAGTTGGGTAAATGTGGAAAGTGTGCAGCTAAGGTAGGGAGAGAGGCGAGCAAATGCAAGAACAGTAGTTCATCCGACTCTCCCGGTACCGATCAGAATTCACACTTCACGGTCACTTTTTCCTTCGCAAGGTCAAATTTACCCCGATTGAATTGACGTTTGCTCGAAAATTATGTTCCCGTGAAAAGCTCGACAATGGCACAGTGTGGGAGGAGTGCATGGTCGGGAACACTCAGGAGGAAACCATCGAATGAAACGTAGTGAAAAGGTACTTCTTGTATTTCTTTGTACAATTCTCTTGCTCGCGTTCTTTTCGGCGAGAGTCTCCGGAACCACTACTCACAACACTATGTTCAACGCGCCGCCAAAGATGCTCTTGAAGCCTGAGCACCGCGCTACTGGCTTTTGTCGTCACACAACACGGGAAGGCTGCGTTATGCTTTCTCGATTCCGGCTACACCAGCCCGCGGTCAAGCGCCACCCGGACAGCCAGCGCCCGTGAATGTACGTGCAGCTTCTTGTAGATATTCTTGATGTGGGTTTTGACGGTATGAGGCGAGATGAAGAGTTTCTTTGCAAGGGTCTGGTACGTTTCGCCATGAACGAGTCCCTGCAGCAATTCAAGTTCACGTTCGGAAAGATCGAATTCAACCGGCGGCGGAACGGGAAGGCTTACTTTTGAATTGCCGACAGATTTCTCGCGAAGAAATGAAAGCACTGTACGGGCAATGGATTGCGACATAGGGGCACCTCCAGCGTGCAACTCCCTGACGGCATCAACAACCTTCTCGATAGGGTCATCTTTCAGAAGATATCCCGCCGCGCCTGCCTGAATTGCCTGAAAGATTTTCACTTCGTCTTCGAACACTGTGAACATCATGATTTCTGCTTCGGGGAAGAGTTCCCTTGCAGCGATTGTTGTTTCGATGCCGCTCATGCCGGGAAGTTCAATATCCATTAGGATGATGTCAGGAATCTGGCTGGGAGGCAATTTGCGTAATCCCGAGAGCGCCCCTTCCCCCGATGCGTATGTTGCAACAAGCTTGATGTCTTCGAAGAACTCGAACTGTTCTTCAAAGCGTTTCCGCAAGGATGAATTATCCTCAACGAATGCGACTTTTATGATATTCATGGTGATTGAAGTTGCCTATTCATCAAAAAACCTTCAATACCCCAAAGGCGGTATTTCCGATACGACTTGTTTACTGTGCAACATCTGCATCAGGAATTCGAACGGGGATTTCGAATTTCACTTCCGTGCCGCGTCCGCTCGACTCAAGCCATAACAAGCCGCCCAATTCTTCCGCACGCCTGCGCATGTTGGTTACGCCGTTCCCTTCCAGTTCACTACCTGCCGCCCGTCGCATGCCAACACCATTATCCTTCACTGAAATGCAAATTCTGTCGGAACCGGGGGAAGACAATGTCACCGATATCAGCGATGCACGCGCATGCTTCACACAGTTCGTCAGTGCTTCCTGCACAAAGCGGAAGCAATTGAGAGCCTGTGTCGGGGTCAATTCGATGGCGGGATTGCTTGAGAACTCAACACTCAATTCTGTCGCATCCTGCAATTCCATCTGTCTGCGTGAGTACGCTTCGACCTGTGCAGCAAACCGGTCGAGCGTCATTGACTCGGTTTTCATTGCCCAGATTGTTTCACGGAGTTGCAGCATACTTGAACGGGCATCTTGTTGCAGAGCCTTCAGCAGACGTTGTGCACGGGTTTCCGCGGGCGGCGAGTATTTCCCAACAAGATCAAGCCCCGAAATAATATTCACCAGCTGGGCCCCTACGTGATCATGCAGATCTCTGGAAATTCTCTCGCGTTCTGCCTGAATTGCCCGCTCACGTTCCAATTCGTCCACCTTCTTTCTCAACTTTCTGACCGAAACATACCGGACAATTCCTCCAAAAGCTCCTGCCACAACAAGAACCATGGAAGCAATGAACCACCACCGCTCCCAAAAGGGAGGCAGAATAGTAAACGAGATGGTCGCAGGCACAGCCGAGACGACATTATTGCCGTTGATTGCGAGAACGGAGAACGTGTAGTTACCATCATTCAGATTGCGGTAATGAACCTCCCGGTCTCTTGTCAGCCGCGACCAATCTTCTTCAAGGGGTTCAAGCTTGAAACGATAGCGAACATCTTCCTCATCCAAATAGCTCAACCCTGCGAAACTGATGCTGATGTTGTTCTGAAAATGTTCAAGATCTACCGGTTGAGGATTCGGAAGTTCCCGCGTAGGCATATGAAAGAACACCCGCAACGTGTCATTCAGCAATCCTGTGATTCGGACACGGGGCGGAACCGTGTTCTGTTCGAGTTGGTCAAGATCGATCTTTGAAACGCCGCCGGTCGTTGCGATCCACAGCGAATTATCGGAAAGGCGATAGTCGGCTTGCGTGATGCTGGCGGCAGGAGTGGGCCGCAACATTGACGAACCGAAGGAAATCAACTCGCCGGCGCGGAGCTGGTGAAGCGATCTTTCCGTCAGTATCCAGAGCGCATCGGGCACCCCTTTGACCTTCCCTATCCACAAGACCGAGTTGCCCTGCAACCCGAATTTTTCATTAATCACAGCGGCTCTTCCTTTGTGCATTCGCGCCAGACCTTTTCCGGTACCGAACCAGATCGTTTCCTCCTCCTCAAACACCGAATAGATCTCGTGAGAGGGAAGTCCCTGCTCCACGGAAAACTTTTCAAATACGCCATCACGCAGACGCGAGGCGCCGTTGTCGCGGGAAAGGAACCAAAGCGAGTTGTAGCCCGGAACAATTCCCTCAATCATCTGCGAGGGCATCCCGTCGGCTTCATCGAGAAGGCGCGTCCGGCCATTGATCGTGTGATACGTTCCCGACCCGTACGAACCGCTCCATCGGCCCCCGGCTGAGTCAAAATAGATAGTTGAAACTCCACCTCCGACTCTTACCCCATCCTCGCGTCGAAGGGTTCTTCGAAACCCATCACGTTCGGAAGGCCCGTAGAGAAACTCAAAAGTCCCCACAAGTATCTTGCCTTGGGGGTTTTCGGCAACGGCCCGGACTTCGGCGAATGAACTGTTGCGCAGCGAAAGCCTTCCGTCGCGATCCAGCATTCCCAGGAAGCGGTTGCCTCCGAGCCAGACGTTCTGTTTCGAATCACAAAACACAGCGGAGATGTTTGCCGTTGGAAGTCCCGATTCAATTGTAAAGAAACTGATATGATCGTGCGAAAGCCTTTTTGCGCCACCCCCGAACGTTCCAAGCCACAACGAGCCTTCATGATCGCGAAACATTGATTGCAGAAATTCAGGATCAATTCCCTCTTCTTTCTTGTACAATCGTATCGAATCGCCGGCGATTCGAAAAAGCCCGATTCGCGTTGCAGCCCAGATTGTCGAGTCATTTTCTTCGGACATGCCGTACACAGTTGGAAGTGAGCCGGGGAGCGTGATTGTTTTTTTCAATCGAACGGATGCCCCTTTGTCTTCTATCTCAAGCACGGCAATTGCATTGAGTCCGCCCAACCATACCTCGCCGCCTTCACGAACGAGAACACTTGATGCGTTTTGGCCAGAATAGCGGGTAGTTTGAGGAGGGAGTTCAATTGTATGTGATGCAATATGATGATCGTTCGTCGGTGTAATGCGGGTTAGCGTTCCTCTACCGACACAGTAGATAGCGCCATCATGCTGAAAGAGAAGGCCGGCATCAACCGATGAACGTTCACTTGCCACGGAAATACTGTCTCTAAAGAGAACGCTCACGCCACTGTGACTTTGAAGATAAATTCTCCCGAACTTATCTTCTGTAATTCTCGGAATAACAGAATCGGGAAGGCCGTGTTGCGTTGAATATGTCCGGAATTGCCTCCCGTCGAAACTGCACGCCCCTCCCTTGTAGGTACCGAACCACATCGTTCCGTCCGAAGATTGATGAATGCTGTATATCAGATTCGCCGGGAGTCCGTCGAACGTGGAGTAGTTCCGGAAATGATGCCCGTCGTACACCGAAACGCCGCGATCAGTGCCGAACCACATGAACCCGTCCCGATCCTGATACAATGAGAAAATGTAGTTGCTGGGAAGGCCCGTCGCTCTGGTGTATGTTCTGAGGGCGAGTTGCTGCGGAAAGGAAAGTGTCGGCAAGGCAACAATCAAGAGAACAGAAGCAAGCAGGATACTGCTGATACTGCTGATCCTGCTCGACCTGTGTGCGCGACCAACATACGGCCGCAAGGCTTCGTTTGCAGACCTATGCCTCAGCAAATGGACCATATTGCGTGAAACTGATGAATTCCCCTCAGGAGAGATGATACCTGCACTAATTAATCGCTAACCGGATTGAATTGCAAGAACCAGGATTGAAAAGCGGGTAATTCTGTTCTATCTTGACGGAGAAACACAACACTCCAGAGGATAAAATGGAAATCAAAACCGGACAATTCTCCGTCCCCACGAAAGGCGGCTCGGAAGTGCTCGACATTACGCAGCATGTTGACAACATCCTTTCCCGTCACAAGATGCAGGAAGGAAGCGTCACGGTTTTCGTGGTCGGCTCGACAGCCTCGATTGCCACAACGGAATTCGAGCCCGGCTTGAGAAAGGACATTCCCGAAGCCCTCGACAAGCTTGCACCCAAAAACCACTGCTACCATCACAATGATACGTGGCACGACGGCAACGGGCACTCGCATGTTCGGGCGGCGATGATGGGCTGCTCGATAACGATCCCCTTTATGAACGGAAGAATGATGCTGGGAACATGGCAGCAAATTGTGTTGGTAGATCACGACAACCGCCCTCGAGAGCGGACGATCGTGGTTCAGGCAATCGGAAAGTGACTATTCGGGCAATTCTCCGTAGTCCAACTCCGAGCCGAAGAGGCTGTGCGGGATCAGAAAGACAATCAGCGTTATCATCGCCGCCGCGAATACCCAAGTCTTTGGTTGGTTGGATTTGAACAGCGCTATTGCAGCAACGATCCACGCTACAAACGCAATCAGCGTTTTGTTGTCCGTGAGATCGGTGCCGAAAGGGATGCCCGTCCAGTACTCACCGAAAGCATACTTCTGCACTATCGGGCCAAGTATCATCCCCCCGACCGTCATCAGGCCGAGCGTCCAGATCGTAAGACCCTTCAGATTTGGCTTGCTGTTGAAGATTTCAATACCTGCCCGGTTCGAAAACAGCATAGCTGCAAACATTGCTATGACGTGCGGGATAAGAGCGCCAGCCGGCACATCCCCCTTGAATCGGATTACTACAGTACCGGATGAAGGCATCTGTGTTTGTTCCCTGCCTTTCGTCAGATGCACCTTGTATTCGAGTTTGCCCGCCGGAGGCTGATGCGGAAGTTCCGCAACGAGTTCATTCGCCCTTCTTGTCATCTCCACCTCGGTCCATTCGTCCTTTGTCTTGAACCGCTTCCAGTGTAACACTCCGGAAATTGATTCATCAGGCACAGGTATACTCACGAGGGCGTTGCCATCCCCGCCGTGACTTCGTAACAAGTTGTATGTAACCGAGAGGCCGTCAACAACCACCTTTCCCGAAAGAGGATACGTCGGGCCGGTAGTCCGTTGGTAGTAAGCGGCGGCAAGAGTAATTATTAATGAGATGAACCAGAACAGTAGAGGGCGTGCCATAAGAAATCGCGTGGGTGTTGTTTGCAAGAACGATGATTAAATCCAACTCTCAAGAAAGGTAATTAAAACCGGATTTGAGATAAGGCGGAAGATTGAGGGGAAACTTCTTTGATTGCGGATGAGCCTCCGGCTCAAAACCTCGAACAGTTGATGGCGCAACTTCCGTCGTGTTGCGGAGAGCCGAGGATTCGAACCTCGAAGCCCTTGCGGGCGCCGGTTTTCAAGACCGGTGCAATAGCCGTTCTGCCAGCTCTCCAAAAATCCGAACCAAATCTACTCATTTGGGTGGCACGTTTCAAGAAGAAAATTATGTTTTGCGTGGCATACGTCACGAACATCGTTTGTGGATTTCGTACGTTTGGTCTGACTCTTTCATCCCTCGCTGCAATAAGGTTCACTGCAGGCCTTCGATTACTGCTGAACTGAGAGAGAGCCGTTCGGGCAAACAGAATTCAGTTCTTTAAAATAAAATAGGGAGAATGCAAGTTTCCTTCTGTGCTTCGCCGCGCGCAACACGAGTTTCGACGATCCTCCGCAAAGAAGGCAAGTTTGTATTCTCCCGACCCATTTTATAGCCCCTTCTAAGCGTTCTCCCGCAGAAACAATCACACATCTCATCACACGGACACGATGTCCGCTCACGGTCTCACTTGATGCATGTCAAGTAATGCCATGTTTTTGCCGATATATTGATGAGAGGGACTCGTCTCATCACGTACTTGCAAAACAACGGATATGAACATTCAATCTCCCCTGCCTTTAGTCAGTATCGGACTGCCGGTGCATAACGGGGAGGAGTTTCTTGCATCCGCCATCGAGTCTATCCTCTCGCAAACGTATTCCCATTTCGAATTGATCATTTCCGACAATGCGTCGACTGACGGCACGCAGGCGATTTGCAGGGCGTTTGCAGCGTTGGATAACCGCGTCCGATATGTTCGGAACAAGACAAACGCCGGGGCTGCAAGAAACTACAACGCCACAGTTGAGCGCGCAACGGGAACGTACTTCAAGTGGGCATCGCACGACGATCTCTGCAGGCCAACGTTCATTCAACGATGTGTCGATGTTCTCGAAACATATCCCGAGGTAGTGCTGGCGTATCCCAAAACGATTATCATCAATGAATCCGGCAACGTGATAAATGATCGGTTCGAGGATCTATACAATCTTCGCTGGAAAACGCCCTCGCGACGCTACAAAGCATTTACGAAAACTCCGTTGGACTGCAATCCCGTGTTCGGCCTTATGCGGTTGAGTGCCCTGAGAAGAACACCGGGCATCGGCCCGTACGAATCGTCGGACAGAGTGTTGTTAGGCGAACTCGCGTTGTTAGGCGAGATTGCAGAAGTACCCGAACGGCTCTTTCTCCGGCGCTATCATCCGCATGTGTCGACATTTGCATGTAAGTCAAAGAAGGAAATTGCCGCATGGTTTGACCCCTCCTCAACAGGACGCTTCACAAGGCTGCAACGATTCGTCGAGTACATCCGGTCCATTTATCGAGTACATCTCTCCTTCGGGGAGCGGTTCATGTGTGTGTGGTATCTGCTTCTGTTTTATGCCCAGACTTACACACAACCCGCCCGGTGGGGGCGGATCGTGAAGCAAGAGAATGCAAAATTCTCCCTCGCAACGTATTCGCAGTACAAGCCCGCAAAAACCGTACACGAAAAAGAGGAAATCTATTGATGAAAGTGGGTATCCTCGCAGGCGGAGTCGGGAGCAGGCTTGCCGAAGAAACCGAAATAAAGCCCAAACCAATGGTGGAGATCGGCGGCAGGCCGATTTTGTGGCACATTATGATGCACTACTCGTCCTACGGGTTCAGCGATTTTGTGATAGCCCTTGGCTACAAAGGCGAGCAGATCAAAAAGTACATAGTTGATTACGCCTCTCTCACCGGAAACCTCAAAGTCAACGTCCGGACACGGCATGTCGAAACCGGTGGAGGGTACCGGCCCGACTGGAACGTTGACCTCGTTGACACCGGAATCGCCACGCTGACCGGCGGACGGATTAAACGTCTGGCGCCGTATTTCGGCGACGGAACATTCATGCTCACGTGGGGCGACGGCGTCTCCGACGTGAATCTGAACAAGCTCATCGATTTTCACAAAAGTCACGGCAAACTTGCAACGTTGACTGCCGTTCGACCTCCTGCGCGGTTTGGTCATCTTCAGTTCGAGGGCAGCCGGGTTTCCTCGTTCGAGGAAAAGCCGCAAACATCCGAAGGCTGGATCAACGGAGCGTTCTTCGTCCTCGAGCCCGGCATCTTCGACTATATTCACGGAGACGACACTCCATGGGAAGGAGAACCGATGAAACGGCTTGCAGCCGACGGCCAGCTCATGGCCTACAAGCACGAATCGTTCTGGCAGTGCATGGATACCCTGCGTGATAAGAGAATGCTGGATGAACTCTGGCGACGTAACGAAGCCCCGTGGAAGATCTGGAATGATTAGGGTAGACTTCTGATGCGAGTACTCGTGACAGGACATCTCGGCTACATCGGAACAGTACTCGTTCCAAAGCTTCTCGAGCAGGGACATGAAGTTGCCGGCCTTGACAGCAACCTGTTCAGGCGTTGCACGTTCTGTAACGGGATTCGTGTAATTCCCGAGTTGCTGAAGGATGTGCGAGACATCCAGCCGGAGGATCTCGATGGATATGAAGCAATCATCCACCTTGCGGCTCTCTCAAATGACCCGTTGGGTGATTTGAATCCGGAGTTGACTCTCGAGATCAATCACCGGGCTTCGGTTCGTTTTGCAGAGATCGCAAAAGAGGCGGGGGTGGCTCGCTTCATTTTCTCATCATCGTGCAGCAACTACGGGGCAAGCGACGGGCATTTTCTCGATGAGACATCTCCCGCGAATCCTGTTACTCCCTACGGCCGATCAAAAGTCCTCGTTGAGGAGGATGTCGCTCAACTTGCCGACGCCGCGTTCAGCCCTACGTTTCTCCGCAATGCAACTGCGTACGGCATCTCTCCCCGCCTGCGGTTTGACCTTGTTCTGAACAATCTTGTTGCCTGGGCATGCACAACCGGAAAGGTGTTCATCAAAAGCGATGGAACGCCATGGCGCCCGATTGTTCACGTTGAGGATATTGCCCGGGCTTTCGTTGCCGTGCTTCAGGCTCCTCTACACAGTGTGTACAATCAGGCGTTCAATATCTGCCGCACTGAAGAAAATTATCGAGTACGCGAGTTGGCTGAAATCGTACGCGAGATTGTGCCGAACTGCAAAATCGAATACGCGTCAGGCGGCGGGCCGGACTTGCGCAACTACCGCGTCGACGGATCCAAGATCAAGGATGCGATTCCGGAATTCATTCCGTTATGGAACGCACGCAAAGGCGTTGAACAACTTTACATCGCATACAAGAACATCGGCTTGAAACTTGAAGATTTTGAAGGTCCGAGATTCAAGCGGATCGATCATATCAATCATCTCATCAACACCGGGATGCTGGACGAATCGCTGAGATGGAAGTATGAACAGCTTGTCACAGTCTGAGACAATGATACGCGAATTAACACGGTGTCTTGCGTGCGGCAACAGCAATCTGTTCCCGATCATCGACTTTGGCGAAACTCCGCTTGCAGATGCACTGATCCGCAAGGAAGATCTGGACAAGCCTGAACTACTGGCGGAACTCAAGCTGGTGTTTTGCCCGGCCTGCGCCCTTGTCCTGATAACACAGGTCGTCTCGCCCGAAATCCTCTTCTGCCGTAACTATCCTTATTACTCGTCTGTTTCCCCTTCGTTGTTGCAGCATTTCCGCGACAGCGCATATCGCATCATTGCATCACGAAATCTGGATAGTAGCAATCTTGTGATTGAGGCTGCCAGCAACGACGGCTACATGCTAAGGACATTCTCGGACGCAGGAATTCAGGTGATGGGCATTGACCCTGCGGAAGGCCCTGCAACAATAGCACAACGAAGAGGAATTTGTACACTCAAGACGTTCTTTTGCCGTTCTCTTGCACAAGAATTGGCCCGATACGGCAAGCGCGCGGATGTCTTTCTCGCGAATAATGTTCTTGCACATGTTCCCGATTTGAATGGCTTCGTTGACGGAATTCGGATTGTTCTGAAGGATACAGGAATTGCGGTGATCGAAGTTCCCTATGTTGTCGATCTCGTTGATCATGTGGAATTCGATACAATCTACCATCAACACCTATGCTACTTCTCGGTAACGGCACTCGACAACTTGTTCCGTCGCCATTCGCTATTTCTCAATGAACTGGAGCGAACTGCTATACATGGCGGCTCGCTGAGGCTTTTTGTGGAATTGCGGGAGAATGTCGGGCAATCGGTTTCCGATGTGCTTGCGTTCGAGCGCGAGCGAAAAGTGAACGGGCTTGAGTTCTATCAGGATTTCGTTGCAAAGGCGCAGAATGTCCGGGACGAACTCCGGAAAATGCTTTCAATACTCAAGTCTGCCGGATCCAGTATTGCAGGATACGGGGCCGCCGCAAAAGCAACCACCATGATGGCCTACGCAGGGATTGACAGGTCCCATCTCGATTTCATTGCCGACCTCAGCCCTGTCAAGCACAACAAATATATGGGAGGGAACAGAATTCCCATTGTGCCGCCATCGGAGATCATGGAGAGAATGCCGGACTACGTTCTTATTCTGGCATGGAATTTCGGCAGGGAAATAATGCAGCAACTGCGCAAGTATGCGGAACAAGGCGGGAAGTTCATCATTCCTCTCCCTGAACCCACTGTAGTTGAGTACGATGAAGTGACTAAGGATTTCGCGCAAAAAGCCGATAACCGGACATAAGGGTTACCGGGAAGTTACCATATGCATGTATTATTCGTAGCCTGGGAGGGCAAATTATGAAACAAGGAGTACTTTCGTCCTTGACCTTATTCGCTGTGCTGGTAATGGCATTCACTCATTCGGCACAGGGACAGGGAATTCGATCGAGCGAGTTTGACGGCGCTGTTTTGGATACGTTCTGGACATTCGTGGATCCGCGGGGAGGCTGCACATTGACGATGACCGGAACACATGCAAACATCAGCATCCCAGCCGGGCTTTCACGCGATCCTGTTTCGTACGGTCAAGGTGGGAACAGGGCTCCAAGACTTGTTCAACGCGTTGGACCTCCCGGGTCGGATGTGGGAGATTTCGGGCTCATTGCAAAATTCGACGGAGTTCAAACACTTCAGTACCAGATCCAGGGCATCCTTGCGATTCAGGATGAATACAACTATGTCCGATCCGAATTCTTCAGCGATTCTTCCGGCATCAATGCACTACTCTTCACGTTTGATAACGACGGCCAGTACACCGCCCAAAAAAGACATTTGCTGCCCGATCTTCCGAGCGGTTGTGTTCCGCTTCTTCTCCGACTTGACCGCTGGGAAAACATCTTCACACAATACTACTCCACTGATGGTGGCGGAAGTTGGATTCGAGTCGATTCGGTTATGCACACAATCAACGTCGATTCGATTGCAGTGTATGCCGCAAGTTCTGACTCGGTTCAAGTACCTCGCGACCCCGATATTCATGCCCCTGCCTTTGAGGGATTCATCGACTATCTGCGGTTCGTTCCGTTTCTTCCCGTTCAATTGGCAAGTTTCACGGCGATTCCGCAGGGAATTGACAACATCGTCCTCAACTGGATGACGATTTCCGAAACGAATAACTACGGATTCAATGTACAGAAGGCTCTCGATGCCCCGACGGGTTTTCAGACGGTGCCGAACAGCTTCGTGCCGGGTCATGGTACAACGCTTGAACCGCGGTACTATACATTTACCGACAGGGGCGTAGCCGCAGGCAATTGGTACTACAGGTTGCAGCAGATCGACTTGAACGGGACGATCCACTATTCGGAACCGGTTCATACGAATCTGCTGACGGAAGTCGGCGAGCCTCAATTCAAACCGACAAGACTTGCGCTCGGACAGAACTACCCGAACCCGTTCAATCCGTCAACTGCCATAACGTATGAAGTACCGCAACAGAGTCGAGTTACACTCGAGGTGTTCAACCTGATCGGTCAGAAGGTAGCGACCGTCCTCGACGAAGTGAAGCCTGCCGGATATTACTCGCTTGAGTTCGGCGCTACGCAATTGACAAGCGGTGTGTATATGTACAAGCTCACAGCAGGAAGTTCCTCTCTCGTGAGGAAAATGGTGTTGATGAAATAAGGACGTCGGTCCCGCTCGCGTGGATTTCATCTGCGGCTTGCCCCGTCACTCAACGGGGCGGGCTGTTTTTTTTGAAACGGAACTCGAAGAATTGGCTCTGCGATGATTGACTATCTGAAGAAGAGGTTGTACATAAAAGAAATTCTCGCTGCCTTATTCTTACTGTTTCCAACAAGCATCGCGTCCGCTTCGGGCCCGGCAATTACCATTTGGTCCGGACTGAATCAATCTTTCGGGCAGATTGGAAGTCCGCAAGCAGCAATCAACCTTCTTGGAAATGTCACTGATCCTAATGATGTTACCGATCTATCCTACACACTGAACGGCGGGTCATCCATTCAGCTTTCACAAGGGCCGGATACGCGACGGCTTCTCGCGGCCGGCGACTTCAATATCGACATCAACAAAAGCCTGTTGAACACCGGGTCAAACACCATCGTTATCACAGCCCGTAACGGCCTGAATCAAATCTCAACCGAAACGGTAAACGTCCAATACACAGCCGGTCAGGAATGGCCGCTACCCTACACTATCGACTGGAACACGGCAGGGTCAATCGAAAACGTTGCACAAATTGTTGACGGGCATTGGACTCTTGACAGCGGAAGAATTTACAGCACATACTTGGGCTACGACCGGTTGGTAGCAATCGGCGACACCACATGGGCGGACTACGAAGTAACAGTTCCGATTACCATCTACTGTCTCGACACATCCGGCTTCAACAATGTCAGTCAAACACCGGGAGTCGGGTTGCTTTTCAGATGGACGGGACATACCGATTATCCGATTTCGGGAATGCAGCCGAAATCAGGCTACCTCCCTCTCGGCGCTATTGGATGGTACAGTTGGGAGTATATGAACCCCGCCAATGTCAGGCTGAATATTGTGGGGAACAATCTCAACGTTCTGCAAACGGACTACAGCGGTTTCCATCTCACATTCGGTGTTGCGTATTATTTCAAGATGAGAGTTGAGACAATTCCGAACGTCGGTGGCCGCTACAAACTGAAGGTGTGGCAGGTTGGAGACACGGAACCTTCCGAGTGGAGATTGGAGGGACAGCAATCCATGAGCGACCCGCAAAAAGGAAGCGTCCTTCTTCTCTCGCATCACGTCGATGCACGATTCGGTAATGTTGTGATTACGCCGGTACCCGACCCCGTTCCTGTGCAACTGTCGAGCTTTACAGCGACGTTGCAGGAAGGAAATACGATCCGGCTGAGTTGGTCAACGATATCGGAGACAAACAACTACGGCTTTGAAGTGCAGAAATCCGGCAACGGAACTCCGTTCGCAACACTACCGAACAGCTTCGTGCCCGGCCACGGAACAACGCTTGAGCCCCGCCACTATAGCTTCACTGATTCCTCTGTTGCTGGCGGTGACTGGAGCTACCGTCTCAAACAAATCGATCTTGACGGAACCGTTCATTTCACGGATCCGGTTCACATACGCGTAACAACGGGAGTTGATGAATCACGCAACCCCGAAGAATTCGCCCTGCATCAGAATTATCCCAATCCGTTCAATCCATCTACAACCATTATGTATGATGTACCGACGGAGAGTCATGTACGACTGGAAGTCTTCAATACTCTCGGACAACGTATCGCATTACTCGTTGATAACAAAGTTGCCCGTGGTCGCAACACCACAACATTCGACGCGACTGCCCTGACAAGCGGCGTGTACATATACCGGTTAACCACACCTCGATCATCCATCTCACGGCGAATGATGGTAGTGAAATAGCCTCCTCCTGCTCAAGGATTCCAAACGACAGGCGAGACTGTCGTTTTCTGTTTGTGACGGAAACTACCGTGCATTGTTCGCCAAAATCACTATATTCGGGCAAGAATTCATGCACACGGAAAGCAACATAACCGCTTCTCGATGTCCGGCTTGCTGTGCTGACGGGATGCAGATCTTCTACGAAGCGGCAAACGTACCTGTTCATAGCGTACTGTTAATGCGGACGCGCGAAGAGGCTCTCTCCTATCCGAAGGGAACAATACAACTCGGCTTCTGCAATTCGTGCGGGTTCATCTCCAACACGTCGTTCGATTCCGGACTGCATGAATACTCCCGGCTGTATGAAGAGACTCAGGGCTTTTCCCCCACGTTCAACGAATTTCATGCATCGTTAGCTCAACGGCTCATTGACAAATACAACTTGCACGAGAAAAACATTATCGAGATCGGTTGCGGCAAGGGCGAGTTCCTGATGATGTTGTGCGAGATGGGCAACAACAGCGGCGTTGGAGTTGACCCTGCTTACGTTCCGGAACGGAACGCGAGTCCGGCAAGAGACCGTGTTACATTCATCAACGATCTGTATTCCGAGAAGTACACGTTCTTGAATGGTGATTTCTACGTCTGCAAGATGACGCTCGAACACGTTCATCCCGTGTACGAATTTGTCAGTATGATACGAAGATCCATCGGGACACGGAAGGATGCGGTAGTTTTCTTTCAGATTCCCAACGTCGCGTATGTTCTCCGCGATGCTGCATTCTGGGATATTTATTACGAACACTGCTCGTATTTCAGCGCGGGTTCGGTTGCGCGCTTGTTCCGCCGATGCGGATTCGACATCCTCTCTCTTTCAACAGAATATACCGATCAGTATCTTACGATCGAGGCGAAGCCTTCGAACGCCAATACGGCTTCTTCTCTTCCTGATGAGAATGATCTTCCCGCAATGCGAACCTTGGTTCACCATTTCACATCGAAATATCCTGAACGTCTGGGCGTGTGGAGGGAAATGATGCGAACCACTATCGATTCAGGGAAAAAGGCTGTTATCTGGGGAGCCGGATCCAAAGGCGTTTCATTTCTGACAAAACTCAACGTTACGTACGAGAGAATGCCGTTTGCTGTTGATGTTAACCCCCATAAACACGGAACATTCATGGCCGGTTGCGCCCAGCAGATTGTCATGCCGGAATTCCTGAAAGAATACAAACCC